>JBDNGQ010000071.1:0-19958 GCA_041689205.1 Pseudohongiellaceae bacterium
ACAGGTGAAGGTCTTGTTGCTGCAGTCATTCAGCGCCCGGGCGAAGTTGCTGTAGATATTCGCAAACGCTTCGATATAGCCCTCCGGATGTCCGGCTGGCAGACGCGTGTTGCTCAGGGCTGCCTGCGACAGATAGCCGGCGCCAGCGCGATAAATTTGCAGGGGTTGATCGAGCATTTTGACTTGCAGGGAATTGGCATCCTGATGTGCCCATTCAATACCCCCGTGCTCGCCATAGATACGAATTCTGACATTATTATCTTCACCAGCGGCGACTTGGGTGGCTACCAACACGCCCGTTGCGCCATTCTCAAAACGCAGCAGCGCGGCGGCATCATCATCGAGCAGGCGGCCACTGACCCGGGTGTTTAATTCCGCACACAGTTGGGTGATCTTCAGGCCGCTGACGTACTCCGCCAGGTGCGCGGCGTGGGTGCCAATATCGCCGATACATCCGCCGGCACCGGCACGCGTGGGATCGGTGCGCCAGTTGGCCTGTTTTTGCCCCCCCTGTTCTTTAACCCCCTGTTCTTTAGCCCGTTGCTCAATAAACCGGCTCAGCCAACCCTGCGGATACTCCACATAAATTTTGTGGATCTGACCCAGTTTTCCCTGGGCGATCAGATGGCGGGCTTCTTTCACCATCGGATAGCCGGCATAGGTATGAGTTAAAGCCAGCAGCCGACCCGATTGCTGCAGTGCTGCTTTAATTTGCTGCGCTTCCTGCAAAGAAAACGCCATTGGTTTGTCGAGGATGACATCGAAGCCATGGTTGAGCGCCATGATGGTGGGGCCGGCATGCAGATGGTTAGGGGTTACCACCGCTACCGCCTGAATGCGCCGCTCAGCAGGCAGCGCCGATTCAGTGTCCAGCATCTGCTCGAAGGTGTCGTACACGCGCTGCGGATCGAGACCCAGTTCAGCGCCGGTCTGCCGTGATATCTGCGCATCGCTGCTGAAGCTGCCGCTGATCAGATCAAAGTGGCCGTCAATAGCTGCCGCTTTGCGATGCACTGCGCCGATAAAAGAACCGGTGCCGCCACCGATCATGCCAAGTCGTATCTTCATAGTGTTTAAAATAGCAGTTCCAAATAGCGTGTTTATTTATTAGAGTCTTGAGCTATTACACAGTGCATTGTACGTTCCATTGCAGGGGTTATGGCAAGCACTGGTGTAAGGACAAAACAATAATAAGCTGAATGAACTAAAGCCGCTGGCCGACTCAGACCGCTGGTGGAGCCCGACTTTATTAACGCGACGAAGACCAATGCTTTATCGGTCATATTGTCGACAGTACCATCCACCTTGAAAATGATCTAATATAAGACCTGAATATAGCTCTAAATAGAGGTCGTTATGCGCCAAATATTGGCAGATTTTTCTGTAAGCATCTCAGAATTAAAGAAAAACCCGTCAGCCTTACTTTCCCAGGCGAATGGTTCGCCCATTGCTGTTCTCAACCACAACAAGCCGGCGGCTTACCTGGTCCCGGCAGATACCTATGAAGCCTTGATGGATATGATTGAAGACTACGAACTGGCAAAGCTCGTGGAAGAACGTCGTGGGGACAAGGATAAGGCTGTAACGGTGTCACTGGATGACTTATAAGCTGAAATTTCTTCCTGCTGCTCTGAAAGAATGGGAAAAGCTTGGAGCGCCAATCAAAAGCCAGTTTAAAAAGAAACTGGCTGAGCGATTGGAAACTCCGCGAGTTCCTGCGGACAAGCTCAGTGGGTATGATTCGGTCTATAAGATTAAACTTCGTTCGGCAGGTTACCGACTGGCATATGAAGTAGTGGATGATCATCTGCTTGTCTATGTGCTTGCTGTCGGCAAGCGAGAGAAAAATAAGGTTTATGCATCTCTCAAGCAGCGGACGTGACATCAGCTTCGGTGCCACTGATCATGCCAGGTCGTATCTTCATCGTGTTTAAAATAACAGTTCCAAATAGTGTGTTTATTTATTAGAGTCATCAGCTATTGCACAGATGCATTGCACGTTCCATGGCAGGGGTTGTGGCAGGCACTGGTGTAAGGACAACACAATAATAAGCTGAATGAACTAAAGACAGGACTCCGGTTATGAAGGCAGATCAATGGGTAATCACCCGTCTCAGTGTGATGATGTTTCTGCAGTTTTTTGTCTGGGGCGCGTTCTTCGTGACCATGGGCGCCTATCTGTTGGAAGTTTTTCAAGGGGAGGAAGGCATCAACAGCATAATCGGCCAGGCCTATGCCACCCATAACTGGGCAGCACTGCTGGCACCGCTGTTCGTTGGTCTGCTCGCCGATCGCTATTTCAATGCCGAACGTTTAAACGCGTTCTGCCATCTGGCTGGCGCTGTGCTGTTATGGATTGCTGCCGGCATCAGCGACCCAGGCGTGTTTATCTGGGTGATGTTCGCCTACTTCATGCTGTATATGCCGACGCTGGCACTGGCAAATACCATCGCTTTCTCTAATATCGAGAATTCCGAAAAGCAATTTCCGGCTATTCGGGTGTGGGGCACCATCGGCTGGATCGTTGCCGGTTTTGTGGTGGCACAGACGGTGCTGGGCTGGGTCAATCTGCCGATGTTAAAGGCGATCACCGGTATCGAAAATACTCAGATCACCAATATCCCTCTGAAGATGGCTGCAATTGCATCGCTCATTTACGGCATCTACAGCCTGACCTTGCCTGCCACACCGCCGCAGGCCAAAGGTGAGGCTTTCAGTCTGGGCAAGACTTTCGGCATGGATGCGATCAAGCTGATGGCGGAACGTAATTTCCTGGTGTTTGCGCTCAGCAGCTTTCTGATCAGCATTCCGCTGGCGTTTTACTACGCACGCACCAACGACTTTATTGCCGCGATGGCTTTTGGTGAACAGTCGGCCTCGTTCATGGCCATCGGCCAGATGAGCGAAGTGTTATTCATGCTGCTGGTGCCATTCTTCATTATACGGCTGGGATTCAAATGGATGCTGGCGGTGGCGATGTTTGCCTGGGCGCTGCGCTATCTGGTGTTTGCCAGTTTCCCAGAATCCGCGGCGATGCTTATCTTTGGTATCGCGCTGCACGGTATCTGCTATGACTTTTTCTTTGTTACCGGTCAGCTGTATGTCGATCGCAAAGCCCCCAAAGCCATCCGTGCCAGCGCTCAGGGTTTGTTTGCGCTGCTCACTTATGGCGCTGGCATGCTGATCGGAAATTATATTCTTGGCTGGTGGGGCGACAATATCCAGCTCGATGGTTCCAGCAACGCAGGCTGGCTGGAAAGTGCGTTCAGTTTCTGGATGATGCCGGCGCTGCTTGCAGCGGCGATTCTGCTGTTTTTTGTTATGACCTTTAAACGTGAGGAAGACTATGAGCCAGTTAATCAGCAGGCGTGGAATCCTGCGTAACGCAGCGGTCGGCTCTCTGGGCCTGGCAGGTTTACCTTTGTGGATGGCAGCAACGCGCGCGGCCGCGCAATCGGCTGAGCGCAGCTTTTCGACTCTGCAGTCAAAAGGTAACATCCGGCACTCGGTGGCGCAGTGGACATATGATTTCCTGCCTTTGGAAGAGCTCTGCCTGGTCGTTAAGGAGATTGGCTTCAGCGCGATTGACCTGATTGGCCCGGCGCAGTGGGATATTCTGAAGCGCCATGGCATCGACTGCTCCATGTGCAATGGCGCTGAAATCAGCCTGACAGAGGGCTGGAACCGCAAAGATCTGCATGCCACCCTGATCCAGAACTATTCTGAACATATTGAGCTGGTGGCGCAGGCCGGCTATAAAAACCTGATCTGCTTCAGTGGCAATCGCGATGGCATGGATGATGAGACCGGTCTGCAGAGCTGCGTCGAAGGGCTGCAGCAGATCATGAGCCTGGCGGAACGGCGTGGTGTTATCGTGCAGATGGAATTGTTTAACAGCAAAATTGATCACCCCGATTATATGTGTGACAGCTCCGCCTGGGGTATCGAACTGTGCAAGCGGGTCGGGTCACCCAATTTCAAACTGCTTTATGACATTTATCATATGCAGGTTCAGGAAGGCGATGTTATCCGCACCATCCAGGATCATCACCAGTGGTTCGGGCACTACCATACCGCCGGAGTCCCCGGCCGAAATGAAATAGATGATACTCAGGAACTGAATTATCCGGCGATCATGCGGGCAGTTTATGCGACCGGTTTTGAGGGTTATGTGGCCCAGGAGTTTTTACCGAAACGTGCCACTGATGCCGAGAAAATTGCCTCGCTGGCCCAGGCGATTGCGATCTGTGATATCTGATTTACACCTTATCGCTCTTTATCGACTCTTTATCGGCTCTTGAATTTCTCTTGCGCCGGCGCTGGCCAGCTGAACCGCACCGTCAGCGACCCAATCCGGCCTGATGCACTCGTGCAGATGTTCAGCCATAAACTGCTGCAGATCATTCAGCTTTTTTATCTGCAGGGACACCGTGGGCTGGGTCAGGTGCAGGGTTCTGGCAGCCGCTGACATCGTGCCAGAGCACACCACCTGTGCATAAATCTGCAATAACCTTATGCTCAAATGACGGGTAGTTATGGGTTTCTCACTTGTCTTAAGGTATAGATAACTACCTATAGTCTTGTGCTTAAAAATTCACTATTCAATAGGGTGGAAATCCCGGACAATCGCCACCGTCAAATTCAACAGGAACTGCACCGTGCCGGATATTGTGATTGCCTTCTTTGCGCTTGGCCTGATGGCCGGGCTGCTCAAGTCTGACTTAAAGGTACCGCCGTCCATCTACGAAACTCTGATCATCCTGTTAATGCTGACGCTCGGCATCAAAGGCGGTATCGCTTTGCACGATCAGGCAGCCACAGTAAGTGGCACTGATCTGCTGGTGATCGGTCTGTTTGGCGCACTGATTCCACTGGCACTTTATCCCCTGCTGCGCAAACTGGTCTTGCTCAATGCGGCCGATTCAACCAGCGTAGCCGCTCACTATGGCTCAGTGAGTGCAGGAACGTTTGCGGTGGTGCTGGCGGTAGCCGAGAGCAGCAGAATGCCTTTGCTGGCTGAAACCACTTTATATCTGGTGCTGCTGGAACTGCCGGCGATTGTGGTGATGCTCTACTTTTATCATAACCAGAACAGCCAGCGGGCTATCTCCTCAAGTGTCTGGCGCGAGGCTCTGACTAACCGCGGTGTATTGCTGCTTGCCGGCGGTATCGGTATCGGCTGGATCTATGGACCGGACGGTCTGGAGCCGCTCACCCCGGCTTTAATCGGCGGCTTTAAGACCTTCCTCGCCTTATTCCTGCTGGAAATGGGCATCTGCACCGCCAAGGTGTGCCTGCCCTTGCCACTTAAGCACTGGCGCCTGCTGGTGTTTGCGGCGCTGATTCCATTCGTGCTGGCCGTCTGTGGTATTGTTCTGGGCCAGATGCTGGGCTTGCCCACCGGCAGCACTCTTGTCCTGGCGACGCTGATGGCGAGTGCTTCCTACATCGCCGCGCCGGCCGTGGTGCGCACCTCAATACCGGAAGCGAATACCGATCTGGCCATGCTGGCAGCGCTGGGCATAACCTTCCCGGTGAATGTGCTGATTGGTATTCCTCTGTACCAGCAGTGGGTGCTGTTTGTTAACTGAAACTTCAACTGGAAACGTTAACCAAAAACTTTAGCTGAAAATTTTTCTAACGGAGATTAAATTTTCAGCTTAATTTTTACATCGAGAGCGAAATTATGGACACGAAAATAGCCATCGTAATGGGGTCAAAAAGCGATTGGGACACCATGCAGGCAGCAGCAACGATGTTGTCAGAATTCGACATCAAGTGGCATGCCGAAGTGGTTTCGGCGCATCGCACCCCGGAGAAAATGTTTCGTTTCGCGCGCGAGGCCAGCAGCCTGGGCTACCAGATTATTATTGCCGGAGCCGGTGGCGCTGCGCATCTGCCTGGCATGCTTGCGGCCAGCACCCATCTGCCGGTGCTCGGAGTGCCGGTGCACAGTAAAGCCCTGAGCGGCATGGACAGCCTGCTGTCCATTGTGCAGATGCCCAGAGGTGTGGCAGTTGGCACCCTGGCCATCGGCGCGGCGGGTGCTGCCAATGCCGGACTGCTGGCGGTGCAGATTCTGGCGCTGCAGGATGCGGCATTGTCCGAGCGGCTGCAGCAATGGCGTGCCAGTCAGACTCAAAGAGTATTGCAGGATAAACTGCCGGGAGCGCTGTAAGCATGGCTGCAGTTTATGTGCTTGGTAATGGTCAGCTTGGCGGCATGCTGGTCGAGGCTGGCCGGCGCCTGGGTATTGAGGTGGTGTTGCTGGCACCGGAACATCCGATCGCACTGCCTGCCGATGCCATTATATCGGCCGAGCGCGAACACTGGCCTGAAAATAATTTCACCGCGCAGATTCAGCAACATCCGGGCTGGCTGAATGCGCAGGCGTTTGCGCAGCTTACTAATCGACGCCAGCAGAAAAGCCTGCTCGACGTACTCGGCCTGCCCACCGCGCGCTGGCTGCCGACGCAGGCGGACACCAGCGTTGACACGCTGCACTGCACACTGGGCAATGATGTCTTCCTTAAACGCAGCACCGGCGGTTATGACGGCCGAGGCCAGTGCCGCCTTAAACGGGGAACTGATACTGTGCTGCCCGAATGGCTTGCAGACGGCATTGCTGAAGAGCGCATTAACTTCATCACCGAAGTCTCGCTGCTCGGTGCCAGAAGCAGAAGTGGCCAGGTCACTTTTTATGAATTGACGGAAAATTTTCACGCCAACGGGATCCTGCAGATCAGCGTTAAAACTCCCGGCAAATTCGCGCACTATCAACATGAAGCAGAGCGGATGCTGACGACATTGATGGAGCATCTTGATTATATCGGGGTGATGGCAGTGGAGTTTTTTGTTACCGAAAATGGTCTGCTGATTAATGAAATTGCACCACGCGTGCATAACTCCGGTCACTGGACTCAGGCCGGCGCCTCGATCAGCCAGTTCGAAATGCATTTGCGCGCAGTCTGTGATCTGCCGCTGCCCAGAGCGGAGCAGCTCGGTCACAGCATGATGGTCAATCTGATCGGCCTGCCGCAGAATCCGGCCTGGCTGAACGTGAGTGGCTCGCAGTTACACTGGTACGGCAAGGAAGCGCGCGCCGGGCGTAAGCTGGGACATATCAACTTCCATCACCCGAAACCGGAACAGCTGCTCGAATGGCTGGACAATCTGCCATTGGGTGAGCTTTATGACGATGCTAAAGTCTGGGCGACGCAGCAGCTGAGCAAGCAGGATTAGTTTACTCGGCAGCTGCGATCGGTTGTTCGGAACAAAATATGGCTCCCTAGAGCTTCCGTCCCAGCTTTCGCTCTGCCAGTCGCCTTTCCCATCCTGGGCTCATAAAGCTCACAATTTCATTTGCGATAAGCCCTTGGACGATTAACCCGACGCCCAGGCCTCCAAAGATAATATAGATCACCGGTTCGCCGTGAAAAACTACAAGGAACACTGCAGCCAAAACCACATAAGTAATCAGATATTCATAGAACTCCTTGAGGCGCCTGGCGTACAGCAGTGCTCTTTGCTCGTCTGTCTTTAATTCATTTTCATTTTGCATTTGCTTATTCTCCGGTTGAAATAGGGATAGATCTACCTCAAACACAGAAGCAAGAGCTTTGCACGTCTCCATACTAGGCCGATGGCCTTGCTCAATACGTTGAATTGTGCGCGTGGTCACGCCTGCCATTTCGGACAACTGACTCTGTGACCAGCCCCTCTTCAAACGCAATTTCCTTACAATCATGGCACCACCCTTGCTACTTGAGGTGGCCCCAGTTTTACCGATTTGATATCAGAGGAAAACGACAGAGACACGAAATACACACGAAATCCTTGTGACAGTTTAATTAAATCAGTGAGCAGGAAGTGGAGAAAATGCTTCACCATTTGCCTGATAATAGCTCTATTGAGGACATTCAGTATCACTTATATGTGCTGGAGAAAATCCGCAAAGGTCAGGATGTCATTGTTAATGGTCGTAGTTTTACGTATGAAGAAGCCAGAGAGCGTCTGACAAGATGGCTCAATCCGTAATCTGGTCAGATGACTCATGTTCGCGCAGCCATTCGGCATTGAGGTTGCTAAGGATCAATGCAATATCTCTATGGTGCTTACGACGAAACATGCACGGACTCCTTTCCAAAAGCAGTCTTCAGAGCATTGATCAATTGCCACTCCTGGGAGTTCAGCACCGCCTGATCCACATGCCGCCAATTGCGCTCATAGATATCCAGTGCTTCCACTGGCGTGAGAGCATCAACCCCGGTTACCTGCCAGGCAACCTGTTTGAGTTGAGGATAGTTTGATAGCGAGATACTCACCGGAATCCAGCCTTCTCGGCTGACGTTCGCCTCATCAGAGAGTTGCGGGTTCGCAGGCACGAGTTGAACGCGCAGTCCTACTGTGTGGGCCGCCAGCATATAGGCACCGATCGTCACCGACACCCCACCTTTCTCAAGGCGATGCCAGGTCATACGAGCCATACCAGCGGCCTCGGCTGCAGCAGTGGCGCTGACCTTCAGGAGCTTGCGCTGCTGCCGTATCTGAGCGCCCAGCTCGGCAGCCAACCGAGTTTGTTCTTCGCCAAGTAACGGTGGGGTTGCGGGCATTGGAATACTGACCTTTAGAATAATTTATAACTCATAATATACGTATTATAAATTTCGTCAATAATGAGTTACTCTTTCGTGGAGGTTGAAGCCCAACGCTAAAATGAATCTGCCTGTGTACCTCGATGCAGACGTACTCGGTTATTTTTCGGCTAGAGCACAGGCCAAAGGCGTTGAGCTAAAACCCATGGTTAACGACCTGCTTAAAAAAGAGTTTGCCTTGATTGAAGGCGTGAAATAAATGATGCCGTGAACGCGGGTTGATTTATTCGATGATGTTCAATGCGAGTTAAGCGATAGGCAGCTGGACAATCTGCCATTGGGTGAGCTTTATGACGATGCCAGGGAGCCTCTGAATAACGCAGCAGCTGAGCAAGCAGGATTAGTTTACTCGCCAGACCGCAGATTCAGTTCCGCAGTAAACAGCATCGAACGGTCCAGATCCAGCGCTGCCCATTTGAGCAGCGTCTGCGAGCTCTGGCTCACCAGCGCCTGATGAATCACTTTGCCATTAACGCGCACGCTCACCGGCTGCGAGAAGTCAATTTCCTCGGGGCTTAACAATAAGGTGAACGCAGCCACTGCGCGGGCATCAACCTCAATGGTGTTACCCGCACGCTGCACAGTCAGCCGACCAGGCTCGCCGCGCTGACCGCGCTCATCGATACGGATCCAGTGATTGCGGTTATAGACATCGGTGCGGTTAGCCGTCCAGCGTAATTTCTCCGGCAAGGGGTCACGTACATTGTTCTGTTTAAACGCAGCTATATTTGCTGCCTCATCGGGCAACCACTCGGTATTGTGACCGCCGCCTGCAATCACCACCCAGGTGTGTTCGACGCCCGCTTCTACCATCGCGTCAATATGCGGCTTTATTGCGCGGGCCGGATAGAGGCGATCATTTTCACCGGTGACTATATACAGCGGTTTGCCGCTGAGGTTCTCAAAGAACAGCGGGTAGCTGACGCGACCATTGGGATTTTGCAGCACGCCGGGATTGCCGATATAAGGCAGGAAGGCCGCCCATTCCGTGGGTTGGAAAAATGCGAAGAAATACGCGCCGGTGCCACCATCGGATACGCCGGTGAGATAGACCTGGTTTTCATCAATGTTATAGCTTTGTTTGATGCTGCGTAGAATTGCTGGCAGATTCTGCGCCTGATTCGAGAACCACCAGAACGATTCATTCCATGACGCGGGCAATACCACAATGCGATCGGGATCGCGCAAGCGATCATAACCCTGCCGCCACCAGACGACGCCGCTTGCAACTTTGGCGCGATTCACGCCTCCATGCAGATTGAATTCCACTGCAATGGGCTTATCCGGGGTGTAACTTTCCGGCACCAATACTACATAGGGGAACTGCAGACCATCGGCGCCCTCACGCTGCAACTCCAGCTGACCGCGCGCAGCTGTATCGGACCAGGCAGGACCCGCACGCAGCCATTGATAAAGTGTGTGGGTATCCGGGGCGCCATCAAGCAGCTGCGTAATCGCCAACTGCTTTTGCTCAGCTGAGGTGGCACGCCAGAGCGCTCCGACCAGCTGCTGACCAGGCTGATCAGCAGCGTGCCCGGCAGCCGTGCTGCGCTGACTTAACAGGCAGGTACAAAGCAGCAAGGTAATAATCAAGTGATTTTTCATAGACGGATATTTTAGAACAGTGTCTCCGAACACGCCACCAGCATACTCGATGCAGATACGACTCCTATTCGGGGTGTCAGACTTAGGGAGCCTCTGAATAACTCTATGACCACTCTGCGGGTGATTGCGCCCGCTGCTGCAAGGCGTCGTGCGCTGGCAATGGCCGTAGCCCCTGGCAAGCACGGCAACGCGGCAGAAGCGGCGCAGACGCCCGGCTGAAGGCCAGAGTGACCATAGAGTTATTCAGAGGCTCCTTAGTGTTGAACCAACGCTAACGCAGCTTAATGAATGAGTAAGACTGAAAACTACTCGGTACGAGACCAACAGCGTTGTAAGTACGCACAACATGGTTGCATGCACACTGTCCGGCCATATATTCTTCAGCCACTAATAACAAAAGGTAATCAGCAATGAACTCTCTTCACCCCGCAAAAACTCTGATCACATGGCTTGGCACTGCCGCACTTGCATTCAATCTAAGCTTTGCTCAGGCCGATACCAGCTGGCCCGCTGCCGCCGATGGCGCGGAAGCTGCCGGCTTCTCAAAACAGACCATCTTCAAGCTGGATGCAGCGATGGAGAAAATCGTCAATGATAATGACGTCGCGGGCATGGTCTGGCTGCTGGCCAAAGACGGCAAAGTCGCCACCTTCGAAAAAGCCGGTTTTGCCTCGATTGAAGATCAGCGGCCGATGGAACTCGATACCCTGTTTCGCATTTACTCCATGACCAAACCGGTTACCGGTGTTGCATTGATGATGTTGCACGAACAGGGACTCTGGGATTTCGATGATCCGGTCAGCAAGCATGTGCCGGAGCTGGCTAATCTGAAAGTAATGACCAGCTATAACGAAAACGGCGGCATCGAGCTGACTCCTCTGGAGCGCCAGCCCACCATGCGTGAACTGCTCAACCATTCGGCCGGATTCGGCTATGGTTTGAGTGGCGATGATCCCGTCAACAACGCGTTCCGCGACAGTGGCGTGCTGGCATCGGCCGACCTGAACGAGATGATAAACAAAATCGCTGAAATTCCTTTGCTGTATCAGCCTGGTCAGCAGTGGGTCTATTCCGTGGCCGTGGATATTCAGGGCTATATCGTTGAAAAGCTTAGCGGCCAGCCCTTTGGTGAATACCTGGAACAAAAAATGTTCGCTCCACTGGGCATGAACGACACCGCATTTTTTGTCAAAGAAGCAGACCGTGAGCGCTTTGCTGATGTGTACCGCTGGGATCGCGACGAAGCAAAATTGATGCGCAATATTGAGCGTGCGGATCGGCCCAGTTACTTCGATGCTGACCGGCTGGAATCCGGCGGCGGTGCACTGGTTTCTTCCACGCATAACTACGCGCGCTTTTTGCAGATGCTGGTTAATGGTGGCGAGCTGGACGGGCAGCGCATTATTTCTCAGCAATCCGTAGACACCATGCGCGCCGACAGCCTGCGTGAAGGTCTGCTGCTGCGTGGCACCGATAGCAGTCCAGGCCAGGCAGGTCAGGGTTTTGGTGTCGACTTTGCAATTATCTTCGATCCCGAAGCCGCCCGTTCACCGCAGGGTGAAGGCACCTACTACTGGAGCGGCGCTGCCGGCACATGGTTCTGGGTAGACCCGGTCCATGACATGTTTCTGATCGGTATGATTCAGAGCCAGGGCGGCAACCGCCCGGAGGCCACTAATATGCGCAGCATGGCCGTCGATATTATTTACGACGGTCTGGATTAAAACCAATCGGTCGGCTATGGCTGTCACTCAGCCATAGCCGCTGAATCTACGGCAATAAATCCAGCACCTGCTCAGCTGGCCTGCACAGACGTGCGCCTTTTGGCGTGTGCACAATCGGCCGATTCAGCAATACCGGATGCTCCATAATAAAATCCACTAATTCATCATCAGTCCATTTAGCATTATCCAGATCCAGTTGCAGGTACGGTGTGCCGCTTTGCCGCAGCACATCGCGCACCGAAACGCCCATTGCTTCAATAAGGTTTAGCAATGTACTGCGGTCCGGCGGGGTCTTCAGGTATTCAATCACGGTTGGCTCAACGCCGTTGTCACGAAGCAACTCAAGGGTGTTGCGCGAGGTGCTGCAAAGAGGATTGTGGTAAATGATAATACTGTCCATGCCTGCTCCATGCCTGCCAATATGATTGGCGCGGTAAATGATGATTGAAGAGAGTTTAAACGAGCTGCTACTATTCCCGTCAAATAATAATTCATGAGAAGCAGACTTAAAGCAATTACCGAGGTCCGATGAAGCGCTCCCCGAAGAGATCGATTAAGCCAGGCCTGCTGTTTACATCCTTTGCAGGGCTAAGCTATGCAGTGGCCACTGGAGTCATAAGCAGCGCCCTGATAAGCAGTGCCGTCATAGGCAGCACACTATTCAGCAGTGCCGCGCTGGCCGCAGAATGGAGCGTGCCCCGCACTCCGGACGGTAAACCTGACCTGCAGGGTATCTGGAACAATGGCACCCTGACCCCCTTGCGCAGAGCAGCGGATTTTGGCGAAAAAAGAGCTTTCACTGCTGAAGAGGCCATGGAACGGGAACAACGGGCGCTGTTATCGGAACAGCGAGCTGATGCCCCGATCGATCCCAATCGAGCACCTCCCACCGACGGCAATACCGCTGCAGCCTATAACACCTTCTGGCTGGAGCGCGGCACCAGCGTTGCTTTAATCAATGGTGAATATCGCACCTCGCTGATTATCGATCCTCCCAATGGCCAGATCCCGATGCGGGAAGGTGATCTTCCGCAGTCGCTGCGCGAACAGTGGCTGAGCCGACCCGGTGTTGGTGAATTTGATGGTCCGGAGCTGCTTTCCATCGGTGATCGCTGCCTGATTTTCTGGGATTTTCGCACCTCAACTTCCACCGCCGGGCCGCCCATGTTGCCGCTGGCATACAATAATAATTATCAGATTGTGCAGACGCCGGACTACGTGATTATCCGCATCGAGATGACCAGCGATCTGCGTATTATCCGTATCGATGCGCAACCTCTGCCTGCTGCGCAGCACCGCTGGATGGGTGACTCGGTCGGACACTGGGAAGGCGACACGCTGGTGGTAAGAACCGCGAACATGCATCCTCAGCAGTCGCATTTTGGCTCTACCGCCGATCTGAAAGTCACTGAGCGTTTTACCCGCACCTCAGCAGAACAGATTGTCTACAGCTTCACGATGGAAGACCCGAGTGTATACAGTGCGCCGTGGACCGCCGAGATTCCAATGCATGCGCGACCCACTGAAAAAATTTATGAATATGCCTGCCATGAAGGCAATTACGCGCTGCAGGGAATCCTGGCGGGCGCACGCGTCAGCGAGAGAGAGCAATAAGGTCTCAGATTTTACCTCTCAGGCCCAGGCCGTAAGTCTTAAGTCTATGGTCTAAGGTCTTAGGTCTTACGCCGGCTTCAGGGGTGAGATACTGCAGGCAGAAATGCCGATCCGCATCAAACCAGTTGCACTCTGCCCGCAAACCAGCCCGGGCAGCTAGCGCAGTGAACTCCTCCGGCGTGTATTTGCAGCTGATCTCGACCAGCATGGATTCGTCCTGAGCAAAATGAATAATCTCACCAGCTACTTGAATAGTCTGTTCACGCAGACTGATCAGCAGGGTTTCAATTCTTCCACGCAGATGATGATAGACAGCGCGATGCGCGAAAAAAGTCGGATCGATATCTGCATACAGTTCCCGATTAATGCGCTGCAGCAGATTTAAGGTGAACTGCGCAGTCAGACCGGCGGCATCGTTATAAGCAGCCTCAATAACTGCCGGATCTTTTCTCAAGTCAAATCCAATCAGGGCGCCACCTGCCGCTCCCATCTGCGTCCGCATTCTGCGCAACAGACCGACCACTTCCGAATCGTCCAGATTGCCGATGGTCGAACCTGGAAAATAAATAATAGTGCGTTGCGCATGCGTAAATGGCGGCAGTGCACCGAAGGATTGAGTGAAATCGGCGCACTGTGGCAGAATCGTCAACTGCGGCATGATTCGTCTTAATTGCTCGACGCTTTCCAACAGGGCATGGCTCGATATATCCACTGGCATGTAGGCCGCAACATCGCGCATCTGTGATAACAACAGCCGCGTCTTTAAACCGCTGCCACTGCCGTACTCGACCAGCATCACATCCGTACCAAGCACCTCTGCAATCTCCGCGCTGTGCGCTTCCATCAGCGCCAGCTCTGCGCGCGTCAGATAATACTCCGGGGTTGCACAGATCTGCTCGAACAGCATGGAGCCCTGCTGATCGTAAAGCAGCTTGGAAGGCAGACTCTTGGGCTGTCGACACAGACCACTCAGTACAATACCGAGAAGTTCTTCGTTGCTGCCAATGATTGATGAAGGTTGCTGTTGCTGTGGGTTGCTATGCACTTGACCATCCACTTCAGAGATCCTTTGCCAGGCGCAGGCCGCTGAATTGCCACCGATCTGCGGAATGAAAATAATTACGATAACTGGCACGGATATGCTGCGCGGGCGTCACACACGAACCACCACGCAGCACCCATTTTCCAGACATGAACTTGCCGTTGTACTCACCCAGGGCGCCCGCCCCTGGCCGAAATCCTGGATAATTAATATAGGGGCTGGCGGTCCACTCCCAGACGTCACCAAATAATTGCAACGGAGCAGCCGAACCAGGTTCTGGTTGGTTGCCGGCAGCGGTTTCGCTTGATAGCACCTGTCTGGATATTCGTCCGGGCGGCTGAGGATGCAGTGCGCCGGAGTCGACAAAATTACCGGCATCCACAGGCTCATTCTCAGCCAGAGACTCCCACTCAAATTCGGTCGGCAGACGTACGCCCGCCCAGCGCGAGAATGCATCGGCTTCGAAGAAACTGATATGACAAACCGGCGCCAATGGATCCAGTGTCTGACGACCACGCAAGGTAAAAGCGCTGGCAAGGTCTTCCGCCCAGTACAGCGGTCTCTTCCAGCATTGCCTCTGCACCGTGTCCCAGCCTTCGGCCAGCCACAGTTGCGGATTCTGGTAAGCTCCGTCCTTGATAAATTCTAGGTATTCAGCATTGTTTACCGGGCGATTGGCGATGGCATGAGCACTCAACAGAACCCGATGCCGCGGACCTTCGCTGTCATATGCGAAGCTCTTGCCCTGATGACCCACGGCGGTAATTCCTGAACGTCCCTGCAGGTATTGCAGTGCCAGCGCTGGCCGCTCCGCAGCCGGATCTGCGCGGCGGTTATTGTCGCCACTGCCGCTGTTGTTGCTGCTGCCAGCAGCGCGATAAACTGGCTCTAAAGGGTTCAGCGAAAACAGGTGCTTGATATCGGTCAACAGCAATTCCTGGTGCTGCTGCTCATGGTTAAGACCCAATTGCACGATGTAATTCAACTCCTCAGACTGGTCCCGTTCCATCAAGTCCAGCATCGCCGCATCCACCCGTTCCCGGTATTGCAGAACTTCAGCCAGCGAAGGCCGCGTCAACAGCCCGCGTTGCGCTCTGGAAAATTGTGGACCGACCGATTGGTAATACGAATTAAACAGCACCATCCACTGTGGCTGGCTGGCAGACTGTGCCTGAAAACGCGGGTCACGGCTGAGCGCAAATTGTTCAAAGAACCAGCTGGTATGGGCCAGGTGCCATTTGGTGGGGCTGGCATCCGGCATTGATTGCGCAACCGTGTCCTCAGGCAGCAGACCCACACATAACTGCTGGGTTGCGGTTCTGACACGCAGATAATGCGCCGCCAGCACTGAGGGTATTGCGCTGGCTTCTGTGTCGAGCAACAAAGGATTTCGCATTCAGATAATCTACTTCTGCATGGTTAGAGAGTTTTTTAACAGCTGGAGAAAATATTTCAGGGAACTGTCGTTAAACAGCACGAGTGTTAAGAATAGGCAGCGGGGTTAAGGCGGGTCTGTGCGAAATCCAACATATTTACCTGCTTGCAATCGGCTGGAAAAGTAAGTTCAGCTGGCACCGGGAAAGTCTGATCTGCGCATGAAACGAAGCGATTAGAGAACTGTTTCACTTTCGTTCATATGTTGGGTACCTAACGGACAGCCTGGGGTGAGTCCGTGCATGCTTCACCCCGGTAAGAAGGTTCCGTGTCAAATTACTGTCTGAGACAGAAATCATGACTCCAAAGTCGCAAATTTTTAGCGGAGGATAGTATGGTAAAGGTGGTTGCGACCGTGCAGCATGATCGATTACTTAAAGTTGATGGTGCAAATAAACGGCCGCATTTACAGTTAGAAAGTCTGCAGCACCACAAGAAAAAAATCCTGTTTGTTACTTCAGAATTTGCTGACCTGGTAAAGGTTGGCGGGCTTGGCGATGTGTCTTCAGCACTGCCTCGTGCACTCGGCCTGCACCACGATGTCCGCCTGCTGATGCCCGGTTACCGGGAAGTCATCAACAGTGGCAGACAGATCCGAATCATTGGCACAATTCCAGGCTATGCCGGCATTCCTCCCTGCCGCATCGGGCGTATGGATCTGAACGACGGCCTGATCGTTTATGTGCTTATCTGCCCGGAATTGTACGAACGTGAAGGCAACCCATACTGTGACAGCAGTGGTCGCAGCTGGCCTGATAACCATATTCGTTTTGCCAGACTGGGGCTGGTAGCCGCCGAGATCGCTGCCGGTAATGCCTCGATCAGCTGGACACCGGAACTGGTGCATGCCCACGACTGGCCCGCTGCGCTGGCACCGGCCTATATGGCTTGGCGCGGCCAGCATATTCCTACGGTTTTTACTATCCACAATCTGGGCCATCAGGGCATCTTTGATGCCGACTGCAGCCGTGAACTGGGAATACCTCCAGAGGCCTTCACCCCTGATGGCGTGGAATTCCATGGCAAACTGTCCTTTCTCAAAGCTGGCATTGCCTATGCCAGTCATATCACCACGGTCAGTAAGACCTATGCCAGTGAAATTGTCAGTCCGCAGCAGGGCTGCGGCATGGACGGAATTCTCAAATACAAGGCCGACCGGGGTCTGCTGACCGGCATCATTAATGGTATCGACGAAAGCTGGGAACCGAATACCGATCCGCACCTGTTACAGGGTCTGGTCGATTCGGACTGGCAGGGCAAGGCGGTACATCGACAATATGTAGAGCAGAAGTTTGGTCTGGACCCGGTAGAGGGCCCGCTGTTCGTCGTGGTTTCCCGCATCGTGCAGCAAAAAGGGATCGACCTGACCCGTGAAGTCGCCAGCGCGATTGTCGAAGCCGGCGGGCAGATTGCCGTGATAGGTCGCGGTGAGCCAGAACTGGAAGCTTCAATGCTCGAACTGGCAGCGCGTTACCCAGGCCGCATTGGCGTGGATATTGGCTTTAATGAACTGGATGCAAGACGTATGTTTGCCGGCAGCGACTTTTTGCTGATGCCATCACGCTTTGAACCCTGCGGCCTGAGCCAGATGTACGCCCAGCGCTTTGGCTCCCTGCCTATTGCTACCCGCACCGGCGGATTGGCGGACACCATTGAAGATGGCGTAACCGGCTTCCTGTTTAACGAGAGTAACGTCGACAGCTATATGCAGGCCATTCAGCGGGCGTTCAATGTCCATCAGCGCGCTGAACTGCTTAATGCCATGCGCCGGATGGCAATGGCATCGCCGCACTGCTGGCAGCAGTCTGCCACACCTTATAACCAGCTCTATACCAACCTGGTGAATGAAACCGCTGTGCTGGCCAGGACTGCCTGACTGAGGAGATTACGTGATGCCGACAAGCGCGCCGACCCACGGCGCCCTGCTGACAGGCAGCGGACAGACCCGATTTTCGCTGTGGGCACCCGATGCCCAAGCTGTCTCGGTCGAACTGGTTAACGGCGATATACACCCGCTGGATGCAGCCGCGGGCGGCTGGTTCTGTATTGAGATCGACTGTGCTGCCGGTACGGGCTACCGCTTTTTGATAAACAATGAGCAGGCAGTCCCAGATCCTGCCTCACGCGCCCAGCTTGAGGACCTTCACGGCTTCAGTTGCGTGGTTGATCATCATTGTTATCACTGGTTGTGTGGCAACTGTCAGGGTCGTCCCTGGCATGAAGCGATCATTTATGAGCTGCATGTCGGTTTGCTGGGTGGCTTTAAGGGAGTTCGCAATCGTCTGGCGAGCCTGAAAAAACTCGGCATCACTGCCATCGAATTGATGCCGCTGGGTGAGTTCCCTGGCAACCGCAACTGGGGCTATGACGGGGCGCTGCCCTTTGCCCCTGAATCATCCTATGGCACACCCGATGAGCTCAAGAACCTGATTGATACCGCGCATGGGCTTGGCCTGATGGTGTACATCGATGTGGTCTACAACCATTTCGGCCCGGATGGCAATTATCTGGACCTCTATGCCAGCAGCTTTTTCCGCAGTGATATTCAGACACCCTGGGGTTCAGCGATCGATTTTCGCCGCCCCGAAGTGCGCAATTTTTTTTGTGAGAACGCGCTGATGTGGATATTCGATTATCGTGTCGATGGACTGCGTTTTGACGCAGCGCATGCCATCAGTGACCGGGATTTTCTGGTAGATCTGGCACATCGAGTGCGCTCTGCGTTGAATCCGAACCGGCAGGTTCATCTGGTGCTGGAGAATGAGTATAACTGCGCCACGCTGCTTGAGCAGGGTTTTGATGCCCAGTGGAACGATGACGGTCATAATGTGCTGCACACTATTCTTACTGGCGAACACGAAGGCTATTACACAGACTTCAGCACCAACTCCACCGCAAAACTGGCCCGCTGCCTGAGTGAAGGCTTTATCTATCAGGGCGAGGAGGACCGCAATGGCATGCGCCGTGGTGAATCCAGTGCGCATTTGCCGGCGACCGCTTTTGTGCTGTTTCTGCAAAATCACGATCAGGTTGGCAACCGTGCTTTCGGTGATCGTTTGCACAGACTGACCAGCGCAGATGCGCTCAAGTGTTCGGTCGCACTGATGCTGCTGTCGCCGATGGTACCGCTCCTGTTTATGGGCGAGGAATGGGGAGCGACTGAACCCTTTTTGTATTTCACCGAACATCATGAAGAGTTAGCCAATGCGGTTTATCACGGCCGCCGTAATGAATTTAAAGAATTTGCGCATTTTCGCGGCTTCGCTGAAACTGTTCTTGACGTTCCAGATCCGAATGCACTGAAGACTTTTCTGGATTCCATCCCCGATTATGAATCCGCATCCCGGCCCGAACACCAGCAATGGCATGATTTTTACAGTCAGCTGCTGGCCCTGCGTCAGCAACATATTATTCCGCGTCTGCGCGGCACCCGCTCCAGCGGCGCACAGGTACTCGCCGAGCACGCGGTATCGGCCAGCTGGACAATGGCAGACCGCAGCGAGTTGCGGATCAGTCTGAATTTAAGCTCAGCACAGGTTCTGCTGCCTGACTCTATGCACAGTGAGATTAATACTGGCAAGCTGCTGTTCAGTTGGGGACTGGATTCAGCCGATACTGCCGGTGCTGCTGATGTTGATGGTGAAAATGCTGCAGATGCCGAAAAATCCGCCAGTCTGCCCGCTCATCTTCCCGTTCGCCTGCCCCCCCACAGTGTGATTGTCTCCCTGAAGGAGGCCACATGAACGATACCAAACTGGCTCGACTGGCCAGCAAAGTTGGCATCAATATCGACTGGGTGGATGCCTTCGGCGATCATCATAAGGTGTCGCCAGAGTGTCAA
Source organism: Pseudohongiellaceae bacterium (assembly GCA_041689205.1). Classification (GTDB taxonomy): domain Bacteria; phylum Pseudomonadota; class Gammaproteobacteria; order Pseudomonadales; family Pseudohongiellaceae; genus JAVVEG01. The sequence continues at coordinate 19,915 of JBDNGQ010000071.1, forward strand.
CGCGCCCTGTTGGAAGAACTGGGTTTTCCTGCCAGCAACCCGCA
>JBDNGQ010000072.1:0-16597 GCA_041689205.1 Pseudohongiellaceae bacterium
ATAGCACTGGGCGAGCAGATGGAACTGCCTCGGCAGTCAGGGCAACGTAGATGCCTTTTCAGTCGTTAATCTCAGCGCCGGTTACCACTTCGGTAATATGGGCATGCTCAAAGCAGTCACAGCGCAGGTGGATGTGGCTAATCTGTTGGACAAGGACTATATCTCGACGGTAGGTAGCGGTGGTTTTGGCAACTCCGATCTGGCCGGTACGGCTCAGACTTTGCTGCCGGGTGCTCCGCGTCAGTTGTTCTTCTCACTAAAGGCGTCGTTCTAGTTGGAAAAGCGGGCGACGCGATCAATCAGGATCGCGCCGCTCGTATCCTTTACCTGCAGAGTCACAGCCGGCAATGCGCCTGACCAATCAATGTCGATCAATCCATAGTTCGCCACGGCAAATGCCTCACCCACACGGTGGCGGTTGGGGCTTATTGCTGTCCAGACTTCCGTCAATCCCGAAGAAGTAAGCTCTATCAGGGGCCAGGGCAGACCACTATCGCGAATCTCGCTGTACTCACACCAGTGCACATCCCCTGAAATAATCACCACGGGTTCGCGCTGGTATCGACCCAGCAATTGGAACAGCCGCAAGCGTTCCTGCGGGTAGTTGGCCCAGGTTTCCCAGCCAGTGAATTCTGCCAACAGTTGAATGCTCGAACCGATGATGCGCAGATCCGCTTCGACCTGCAATTGTGCTTCCAGCCACTGCCACTGTGCCTCCCCCATCAATATTGCATCCGGTGCCAGGTTGACGTCATACGGACCCATCTGCATCGCGACACGCGAGGCGCGCTGTGCCGGGTCGGTCAACTCTACCAGGGTCGAACGGTTCCAGCGCAGGTCGAGCAGGATAATCTGCACGCGCTGGCCCGGCGCGCCATGAACATACGACGTATAGATGCCACCCGGCCGCATGCGACGCTCGGAGTCTGGCGGTTCACCGAAGAAGTCCAACATAATCCGACGCGAGGCATCCTTGGCCACGTAGTCGCGCCCAATGTCGTTCTGCCCATAATCATGATCGTCCCAGGTGGCGAGCACGGGCGCGCTTGCCCGCAGTTGCTGAAACCCTGGCACCTGCGCCAGTCGGTCGTAGCAGGCCTGTATCCCGGTCGGATCATCCGTGTCTGCGTAGATGTTGTCGCCAAGAAAGATGAACAGATCAGGATGGTCTATCAGAATCGGAGCCCAGATCGGTTGTGGTTTGTTCTGGTTGGCGCAGGAACCGAAGGCGATACGGGTTCTCTGCTGGGCGAAGGAAGTGGAAGCGGGCAGCAGCAATGCCGAGGACAGCAGGGCAGCCTTCAGTAACTGCCTTCTCACCGCACTTCTCACCGCAGGAACTCCGGCATGGGCGCCCCCATGGCAGGATTGAGTGTGCGGTAATCTTCACCCAGCAACTGCAGCACAGTTGCCGCGATACGATTGGAGGTCAGGCAATTTTCTTCGCCAACCGCGAGCAAACCCGAAGCGGGGACATCTGGCCCTATAGCCGCCATCCAGACATTCTCCGAACCAACGATACCTTCCTCATACTGCGCCAGCGCCTGCATGTAACCAGAGACTGACTGCTTGCTGGCGTGATGCTGCCAGGTTTCGATGGGCTGCTCGCCACGACCGTGATCGACGGTGATGAACATGACCGTGTTGTTGCGGTAACCATCCAGACTCTGCACCAGCTCCCACAGCTCCCGAAGGAATCGATCGGTGCGCTGGGCAGCGAAAACATATTCGTCATAACGTCCATCGTGGGCGAAATCATCAGTCTCTCCATAGCTGACGAAAACAACGCGCGGCGTTTGCGTCTTCAGGTACGACCTGGCGTAGTGATGCGTAAAAGCATCGTGCCGCACGGTCGGCCAGGGAGCAGGAATGTCATCGCTCAACTGCAGCAGGGTTTTCTCGAAATCGTCTGTCGGCGTGATGTGGGTGCCAAGTGCATTTACATGCACTCCGCTGCGTTCGACATTGAATATCCAGGGGAAAACATCCCAGGATGCAAAGGCCGCGGTGCGATCACGGTACTCGTCTTTAGTTTCCAACAGCTCCAGCAAAGTCTTCTCGGGGTTATCTATCTTGCTATTGGTGTTGATGTCCGGATTGACGACACCGCTGAGGATTTCGCTATAACCCGGGAATGAAAAGTGCCAGGGATTGCTGATGCGGGCACAGGAGCCTGCATCGCGATTGCCAGCGTGGACGCCTTGCGCAAAAACGACATCGTGCATGAAGGGCATCAGTGCTCGCGCTCGCTCCTGCGGATCCTCGCGCCAGAACTCTCCCAGCAACTCTTCACTGCGGGGGGAATACGCTTCGTGCGTAGCCAGGGTTCGATCAATGCCACGGTATAGCTCCTGCCAGCGCAAGCCATCCAGGGTAATCAGGAGGAGGTTGTCGGCGGCATGAACCGGGCCTGGAAGTAATGACGATGAGAGCGTAAGCGCCAGCAGGGCAAAGGCGGTTTTCATGAAGGCATCCTTTGTTGGTGATTTAGCCAATAGAATTTGTCGAAATAATCGCAACCTGCCCATCCTGGTGAACGAGGCGGGTGACTGTCTTGATCGTCTCTGTGCGGGTGAACCATGCGGCTTTTTTGCTGCGCGACGACGACAGCTGCTCAGATCAGCGTTGCAACGAATACTTCTGCACCAATATGCGTTTACTGATTCTCCAGCCCTCAGCGGTGCGCACGAAGTCGTCATGGTACTCCCCCATCAGAGAAAAACCACTCACAGACGTTTCGCCAACCGGGGCACTGTAGATCGTGACATAACTGATTCCGGTAGCATGGTCAGCATCAATCGGGACGATTCGAATGGTGCTCATTTCGTGACGAATAGTGGATCCCGTTTTCAAACCTTCGATACGTTGACGAATGTCCGTACGCCCCACCCAGGTTTGGCCAACCACTGTCAATGCAGCATTTTCGGTAAACAAGTTTGAGAACTCGTCCGCATTGAACTGATCGCGATGATAAGCATAAGCAACCACGAGATTGGTACAAGCTCTGTACATTTCCTCGTCTGCAAAACTGGAGGACACCGCACTGAAGAGCAGCGTAACAATTACAAAAAACTTCTTGAACATCAGAGTTATCCTCGGTCATCAGTGGTATTGATGTGCCCACGTTCGGTTTTAGGCAGTAGCCCCTGAATCAGGGGGCTGTTCGATAGAGTAGTTTAATCTCGATTGCAAGGCCAGGTTCCTGACGGCTTTATTCTATCTTCTAACAGAAGAAAAGAATGGCGCTGTAATCCGCATAGAGCCAGTCCGGCAATCCAGCCTTTAAGAGTGCAGCTGCACAGACCCGCTTTCTGAAAGTTTCTAAGCTCACGATATAATGTTGCGAGGACAACGCATATGACGCAGCCTTCTTCTCTCTGCAAGAATCAGGGCATTCGCGCCTTGCTTATAGTCAATCCCAAAAGCCGCCAGGGCGCCGAGGCAGAATTGGATGAAGGGCTAAAACGATTGCAGATGAGTGGCATGGACGTCGAATACCTGGTCTCGCACAGTCCTGAAGAAAGTTGCGAAGCCGTGCAAAAACGCAAAGCAGACATTGACCTGGTCATTGTCGGTGGTGGGGACGGCACCATCAGCTCCATGGCCAGAATTCTGCTGGAGTGCAACCTGCCACTTGCCATTCTGCCGCTGGGAACCGCAAACGACCTGGCACGTTCCTTGTGTGTCCCGGACAAGCTTGATCTGGCTTTCGAGGTCATCGCTGCCAATCATCGCCAACGCATCGACCTGGGTGAAGTCAATGGGCATTATTTTTTCAATGCGGCCAATATGGGACTCGGCGTTCATGTCACAGAAGAGCTGAGCAGCGCAGTGAAGAAGCGTTGGGGTGTTTTCAGTTACATAGGTGCGCTGATTGCAGCCTTGAAGCGTCAAGATCAATTCCATGTTCGCATGACACTGGATGGGGAAAAGTATCGCCAGCACTCCATGCATCTGGCGGTGGGAAACGGGCGCTTCTACGGTGGTGGTAATGTAATCAGTGAAAACGCCCGTATCGACGATGGTACACTGTCACTTTATAGCCTGCGACCGCTGCAAGCCTGGGAATTTGTGAAGCTGGCGCCGTTGCTGCGTAACGGACACCAGAGCCAGCATCGGCGCGTGTTTTGCTCACAGGCCAACGAAATTGAAATCAGCACCGGTAAGCGGATGGAAATTCATGCCGATGGGGAGCCGGTAACCCACACCCCAGCCCGCTTCCGTGTTTTGCCCAGGGCGCTGGAGGTTGTCGTGCCAGCAATTGACGAGAACAATCAGGGGAGTCAGTGAAAGATGCAGATTTTACGCTCAGAGCAACAGGTGGCCTTGCAACAGCTCCACGTCCTGGCGCAGGAGTCTGTCGATCATTACCAGGACTCAGCGGAGTTTGTCGACAATGAAGTTGCCACTCAGCTGTTCAAGCACATCGCGGCTGAGCGGTTACAACTGGTACAAAAGCTGGCACAGGCTATACGCGACACCGGTGATCTGCCGGCCGCACCGGACGCCGACCGGGAAGCAGGTGAACAGCTGATTCACCGACTGCACGCCTGGTTTACCACCGATCAGAGCCGGGACGTGTTGGAGCAACGACTGAAAGCAGAACAGGATCTGGCGCAAACGCTGCGCGACAAACGAAACGCAACATCAGACGACATTTACCAAACACTTTACGACAATTTTGTCACCCAGGTTGACAACACCACTCAATCACTCAGGCAGGCTATATCTTAAAGAACGTAAAGGGGGGCTCTTCTGGCGCGGGAGCATAACTTTAACGCTCACGAACGGCTATTGGACTGCAACCCTGTTGCCGTCGTCAACTCCTTGAACCGAAGGCAGGCTCCAAAGTAACCTTCAGCGCTGCCCCGCATCACAAGCTATGCTATTCTCCCTTCAATCCCGTCCAAAAACAAAAATGCATCCGGAGGTACTCATGAACATCCCCTTTCTGCACCAGTTAAGAAACTGTTCCCAGGCGCTGACACTTGGCGCCATTGTGTTGTTGCTGTCGGCATTTGCAGTTGCCGAACCTATCGAGCAGGGCCAGAAATTTGTGATGGCCACGCATTCTTTCAACGTGTTCATCGGCCCCGGCCGTTCAGCGGATCCCGCAGACGGACCGGCGTCTGGGCCATTGGCATTGTTGGCGGCTGAGCGCGGCAAGACAGGACATCAGGCGTTGGCTGTGCAAATGATTGGCGGCTCCACGCCGATGCAGCACTGGAATCAGGGTAATGGGGAGGATGCCGAAAATATCGCCAAAGTGGCTTTGCGGCTGGGGGGCGTCGATGTGTTCACGATGTCGCCCAACGCCATCATGCCGGAACCGGCAATAGACCTGTTTGGCGACCTGGTTATCGAGACTAATCCTGATGCACGCATCATGGTACAGAATTCATGGTCGGCCTGGGATGGTAACGGGTCAACCGTGGCCGTGGAAGGCAGTCGTGAGCGTCCGCCGCGACCAGATTTCACCAATGAGGATCATGACAACGCCGACATTGCCACCATAGATGGCTGGTTGGCGGCGCTGGAAGCTCCGGGCGGATACCTGGAGCGGATGCGTCTCCAGTTGCAGGGCATCAACGCAAGAGCGGGTCACACCGTGACGTATGTAGTGCCATCGGCCACGGCCGTATACGAATTGCGTAAGGCTGTGATTGAAGGGCGGGTGGCTGGCATCGAGAAACAAAGTGATCTGTTTCGCGATGGTCTGGGTCACGTCACAGAGCCAGGCATCAATCTGGTGACTTATGTCTGGTTTGCTGCGATGTACAAAGAGAGCCCGGTCGGGTTGACGGCGCTGGTCAATCCACAGGACCCGACATCCGGGCAACGTGAGCAGTTGCTGCAGCAGATTGCATGGGATGCGGTGTTGGCGGAACCTATGAGTGGGGTTGTTCGATAATTTAAGACAGAGTTATCCTCGGTCACTCTGTGTATCGATGTGCCCACGTTCCGGGTTTGAGCAATAGACCCTGAATTAGGGGGGCACTTCGATAGGGTGATTTAATGCTGAAAATTGATATAGACCGGATTGGAAATTAACAACACTTTACCTGTTGCTGAGACAACCTCTACGCGCACCCATTCAGGTTCACCAGCAGCCTGGAAAGTCATTGTGGTTTCCAGCAGCTCGCCATCACGCACATAGTCAAGTTCAGTGCTGACAAGTTCACCATTACGGTACAACTCTATAGTAGCTTCAGGTGTAAACCTTGATGATACGGTCAAACTGATTGTACTGCCTGCAGGAGTAATCAATGATTCGCCCATCATGGCCCGGCTGCTCCCGGCAACTGCGTGCAATTCGAGCAGACGATCCGTTGAGCCTTCAAGATCAATAAAAGCACGACCATTACGAAGCCCATCCAACAGGTCATTTTGCGCTAAAGAGTCAGCAAAAATCACGGTTGTCACTGCACCAATGGCTGTAAGTCGTTCGCTGTCACTGCGTAAATCCGCGTTGTGATTATCTGTGCCTGCTACCGCGGTTACCCGATGTCCCGCATTCAACAATTGCTCCCAGAAAGGAATACCTGAGAGCGGACTCTTCAGCAAGCCGGCGCCACTGTCAATCACGCTGCCGTTGACAATCTCTACAGCATCAATTAACGAGTAGTCTGTTTCAGCAATCCAGCCACAACCCATGCATACCTCTCCCGAGGGTAATCCGGGATGATTGATGGAAATGAATGCGCCTTTCTGCGACGCCTCTACCAGCACCGGATTTATCTGCCCGTTGCTTACCCGGAAATCGATAAACTCCGGGGGGGCAGTTCGTCCCTGGTGCCCCAGCTCCGTAGCCAATCATGAACCTGGTCTGCTGCGATAACACGCCCTTGTGCCACCGCCTCCATGGCTTCCAATGTCTCGTGCCACCGCACCTGTTCCAACCTCTGACGATCCAAATACTCTTTAAGTGCCTGATTAATCAACCATCCCTTGCTGCGCTCAAGCTTCTGCGCCAATGCGTCCAGTTCCTCTTCCGTCTCAGGCGGCAATCTTACGGTCGTAACGCCCATTGCGAGGCCTCCTCAAATACTATTGACTACAATGTATTTAAGCACTCGATTTGAGGCTCCGCAAGCTTCCGCGTCTTGTAATCGGTATGGAGACCTACAAGCCGTAGACTACCTGTACCCCGGTGGATGAAATGATCTCGTAGTCCGCGATCCCATCATTGTTCGCATTGAGGGCTCGGACCGCAATGCCGTTGGCATCACCGAACTGGCTAAGAAAGGTGGAGTCAGCTGCGCTGAGAGCACGTACGTAGTAGGAGGGTCGCAATGCCCCTACGCCGACTATGGTGATAACTCCCGTATTCCTGTCGGTGCTCACCGGCAGGTTCGTTGCACGCAGGGTCGTGTATACAGCGGGATTATCCAGGAAGGGAACGATGGTTTGCTGCGACCCGTTGGCGTAATTGATCTTGTAGGTGTGCTGAGGACTGTTCGGAGCACCGGTCGGTTCAGCAAATGAGGCACCCCCACAGGCACACTCAAAGTTAATCTGGTTATCGTAGCCGAAAGCTCCGGAGAAGCGTTGACCGTTACCCAAGGGTATTTCAAAAGTGGCATTGTTGCGCAATCTGCCCTGCAGGCCAGCTTGCGACAAGGCGACCATGAAACTGACGATATCCGATGCAGTAGGCGCGAGTTCTGTGGCAAAGCCTTCATTCACAACTATCGCCGGGCCGTCACGGCCAAAGTAGATACCTTCCGTCAGACTTGCGGGCACCTGGCGAATAGATGATATTGCTGTGAGGTAGCGTTCGATCGGTGTGCGAACTTCCACAACGAAGGTAACCGGATCTATCTCCACGCGATATCCCGGCTGATTCAGTGGGCCGCCGGTTAATGTTGCATAAAGCGCTGTGCTCGCACTGTAGCCATTAATATCGACCCCGTTGGGATTTACCAGCGCCTGGAGGGACTCGGTGATTTGCGGGGCAATCGCGGGGGATAGACTTCGCCCCTGCATAAGCTGAACAACCGCATCCTGGCTCGGCTGAATAGATGAGGGCATGGGCTGCGTGGCGTCCATGGCGGCGTCCAAAGCAGCGCTCTGGGCGATTTTAAACCAGCACAGATGGTCAATTTAAACCCAGCGCGAACAATTTAGCGATCTGAAAGGAGTGTTAAACTCTTTTATGCATTCTCATGAGAGCGGTTATTGTGCTGTCATCAAAGTCACCCTGTATGTCGTAGGCGGGTGTCAATGAGAGCATGTGTTCATCCCAAAATGCCGCGTGGTTGCGGGCATGATCTCTCCTGTCTGGATGAGATCTGCCACCTGCAGCAACTGATCTATCGTGGCGTATTGGCTGAGGCGGGGAATGTATTCAGTAGCACTATGCTGGAAATCCAATGCGCCAATGCGATCCGAGCCCGACTCAAGGAGGTAGGTAAGCTCATTCAGTTCGGCAGTATCCACCTGCGGGCCGCAAACGCGCAAGGCGAAGGTCGATATTTACCTGAACTAAGCATAGCAGTTGCTTAATCCCGTACCTCAACCCGCCCACCAATACCGCCGTAATTAACACTGCCCGATCCAGTATCAAGCGCGGTGAAATCGCCCTCAACATTGTCCACACGAATACTGCCTGAACCATCGTTCTCGATAAGGACATTGCCGCCGACATCGTCGATTCGGACAGACCCTGAGCCGTCATCGGGAATAACAGCATCGCCAGTAATCTGCCTTATGGAGATGTCGCCTGATCCGTCGGTGACCCGTGCCGAGCCAGTGACGTCAACAACCTGTATATCGCCGGAGCCGTCATTGATATCAATGTCACCCTCTATGGCCGTCAGTTCAATACCCCCGGAACCGTCGTTGATCTGCACGTTGCCGACCAGGTTGCGGATGTCAATGTCGCCACTGCCGTCTTCGATGGACAGCGCCATGCTTTGGGGAATGACAATGTCCATATCGATACGAGCGTAGTTTGAACCGATCAGGTTAAAGCCGACAAAGGCTTCTGCTGTGGTTTCGATTTGCAGTTCACCTGTGCGCTGGCGGTGTTCAAGATCCAGCCCTTCCAGTTGCTCCTTTGGATTGGCGCAGGCGCGCGCGTTGACTTGAATCTGAGTAGCATTTTCATCGCCGCTTATCCGCAGATAACCAGCGCCCACATCCATCAGAATTTGTTTAATGCCATCGGCATCGACAGAAAAGCTCAGATCTTTCTCATGGCGACAGTCCTGAGCCAGAGTCAGCGGGGAGGTCAGCGGGGACATCATTACAGCGATCAGGGTCAGACTTGCGAGTGTTTTCATAGTTTAGCTCCTTGCATACTTTGGGTTTGATTGTCAGTGTGTAGCAAATGCCGGGCCATATCTTGAAATTGCTAGTAAGATATTGATTATTAAATTAAAAATTAGTATTTCCTCAGTCTGGTAGAAAGCGTTAGCTGGGTTTTTCCACCAGACACTGGTCAATTTGCATAATTAATCCAGTAATTGAGCAGATTTGCCACAATTTAGCGGTGGTTGCCGCTAAGCTTTGGGTATTTATATGTAAGTCATTGAGTTAAATATGAATTAGTGCCTGGCCTGCAAATTGCTGTGTTTAATCATGAAGCTAAGAATTATCTGGTCGTTTAAGCAATAATGGATAGGTTCTTAAATTAGCGGCTACTATCATTCGCATTCGCAAGCTCATAAACTTGCCCTGAACAAAGCTTATAAGGAGCATTAAGTGGAATCAATATTAATTCCCATCATGATTTTCGGTATCCCATTGCTGGCGATCTGGACCTCACATCAGCGCAAGATGAAGGTGCTGGAGACGCAGACTAATCCCAGACTGGAGCAGGAAATTGCAGCGCTGCGTGAACGGGTAGAGGTACTGGAACGCATCGTTATAGAAGGCAACAGTGGCCTGGCTGGTAAGTTCAAGGAATTGGAAAACGCTTAATAAGCTATGATGAAAAAAATCGTTCCAGGAGATCTTGCCCAATGCTGAACTTCCCCTTAGGGCAGCGTTCTGGGAAGCGTTGATACAGGCACGCAGGAGAGAAATCAGGAGGAGAAATCAGGGTCAGGGACAGATTTAAATATTTCACATCCTGTAAATCTGTCCCTGACCCTGATTTTCCAGGTCAGCTATCGGCAGTGGGTGGCTCCGTAATCCGGCTTCTGCTCAACAGGGACATATTGAGAATCAGCCAGCTTACAGAGCCGGGTCGAACCTTTTACTGACTGAATTCCGCGCCATCCCAGCAGCGATCCACCCGCATCGGCGTCGGATTGGCGCAGCGGTTATCGGACCCGGCTGGGCGCCGATCTTCAATGCGCGTGCTGCCATCTGCCTCACGCACAATATCAAAGGCATCGTAGAGTTCACCGGTCACCGTGCGGGCGGCATACACCAGGCGGTCCTGCTCGAAATCCAGGGTCTGAAACAACTGCATATCCTCGGCGGTGCGGTCCATATTTTCTTCGGCCTGCTCAGAAACCAGATACATTTTTGGCCCGGCCACGGACACAACATACATCGGGCCATTGCTGATCTGCTGACCGGAGGTGCCAGTGGCAACATTCTGCCCACGGCCGTAGGCGTGATCATGCCCCTGCAGCACGATGTCGACCTTGAACTCTTCAAACACCGGCTGCCAGTGCTTGCGCAGCTCCGGATTATCGCGGCCCAGAGAGACTGAGAACATCGGATGGTGATAGGTGACTACAGTCCACAGTGACGGGTTGTTGCCGAGTACATCGCGTAGCCAGTTTGCCTGCAGTTTCGCCATCTCCTCGCTCTGCAGTGCCTGAATAGAATCAAGCACAATGTAGCGCACGCCCTGGTAGTCGGTGTAGTAGACGGTGTCCTGCAAGGGAGCCGGACCGTTATCAGGCGTCCCGAATTGAGGTGCCCAGTGCGGTGCCAGTGTGTACCAGTCATTCTCGTCTTCAATATGCTCGTGATTGCCGGCAGCGACTACGTTATTGATCATGCCATTGAGCCAGCCGCCAGCCTCAAACCACTCGCCCCACTCATCATCGTGATTGCCGTCACGCGAATTGACCAGATCTCCGGCGTGAATCATCACTCTGGCATGGGCATTGGTGGTAAAGGCTGCACGCACTACGCGAGAGAAAAGGGATTTGACCGCGTTCTGCGCATCGCCGAAATAAATCGCGGAGTAGGGCGCGAAACCAGCGCTGGCGGTGCGGAACTGGAACCACTCGCTCCAGGTGCCAGCACCCATCACACGGTAGGCATACAGCGTGTCTGGCTGCAGATCGGTGAAGGTAACGCTGTGGTGATGGCTGATGCCATTTTGTGTGCTCAGCGCAACGGTCGTCGCCTGTTGACGGCTTGCAGTCAGATGCAGCCCTGGTGTGGATTTGGCCAGGCTGATCTCAGCAGCAGCCACGGTCACGTCAGCACGGGTTCGCCAGTTCACGGTCTGACTGCTCTCCGGCGTTGCCGCGGGAACCAGTACAATCCGGTCAGGAAACGCGGTTGCCTCGTAACGGGATTCTCCTTCAGGCACCAGTGTCTGAGCCTGCGGGCTGACCCCGATGACGAAGTATCCGATCACCAGCAGTGCCGTCAGCACTATCTGTAATTTCTTTTTCATAACAGTCTCCCTTGCTCTCCAGCCTTAAAATGTGCCACGTACACCCACTTGCCAGACGCGACCAAACTGCTCATGCTCAAACACGCGTGAGCGGGAACCCTGGTAGCGGATGCCTTTAGTATCGCTCAGATTGCTGGCTTCGGTAAACACGGAAAGACTGTCATTGACTTTATAGCTGACGGTGAAATCGACAGTGGCGCGGCCATCCCAGTACGTGCTCAGGCTGGGATCAGACGTATTCACTGAATCTATCCATTCAGAGCGCTTGTTGTAGGAGAGCTGGGCGCTGAGTGCCGCGATATCGTACTGCAGAACCAGGTTCAGGGTGTTTTTGCTGGTGCCAGGCAGATCCGTGCTGCCGATATTGAACGGCAGGTCAGCTGAGGAATTGGTGCGGGTGTAGTTCGCTGCAAATCCGAGACCGCCCCAGTAGCCAGGCAGGAAATCCAGGGTTTGCTGCCAGTTCACTTCAAAGCCATACAGTTTGCCGGAATCGGCATTCTCGGGGCGCTCCATACTGAAGCCATCAAACTGGCCGCCCACAAAAGTGCTGCGTGCTTTGAAGATAGGATCTTTCAGTGACTTGTAAAACAGGCCACCGGAGATAAGGCCCAGCGGTTCAACGTAGTACTCACCCATCACATCAAAATTATGTGCATAAGTGGGGTCCAGATCGATATTGCCAATCTCAACACTGCCGCGGCCGCTGGCACGGTCTTCAACTATCTGGTAGGGCACCAGATCAGTAAAGTTCGGCCGACTTATACCGGTGGTGTAAGAGGTACGCAGTATCACACCATTATCCATCTCGTAGCGCAGGTGGGCGCTTGGAAACAGGCGGGTATAGGAGTTGTCAGCGTTGAGCAGAGTGACGGCCCCGCTGTCACCGTCGAATTCGGCGGCCGTGCCAGCCGTGCTGGTGCGTTCTGCTCGCAGGCCAAGCAAGACCGTGGTGGAGGAGAACTCCAGGGTGCTCATGGCATAGACCGCATAAGTGTCTTCAGAGGCTTTGTAATCTGAAGTGGTAGAGGCTTCCAGCAGCGGCAGGAAATTGGCACTCTCCAGTGCCGGGCCATACTGACTGACAAAATTGCGATTCAGTTTAGGACCATTATTATAGGTGCCATCGAAAGGCCGGGATTGTGTGTTGATAGTGACATCGGCGAAAGCGGGGGCGCCATTACCAACACTGTTACGCAAACGGTCTTCGTCATCGAATTTTTCTCTCAGTCTTACCTTGGCACCGAACATGGTGCTGGCGTAGAAATTGCTGAACTGAACCGGTACGGTGGCATTGATGGTGTAAGCCTGCTCTTGATCTTCTGCGTCGCCCAGTCTGCGTTCATAGCGGCGGAACGCATAGTCGCTGGCAGGGAAATCAAAGTCCGAACGCAGCACGCTGCCGTTGGCGGCAAGTACCTGGAATGTCGGCAGATCAGGATCGGCGAAGTCGTAAGCCACTGCTGGGCGGGTGCGCGCTCGGTAAATCAAATAGTCGCGGTCCGGATATTCCTGTGATGCGGTGGAATAGGCAACTGAGTAGTCCAGTTCGAAGGCATCAAAGAAATGATTACCACCAAACACCGTCGAGTTAATGGTGTTGATAAACGTGCGGTGACGCAGTTCTTTATCGAAAGTGGCACGGCCGGACACACCAGACTGTTCGTTGGACGCGGCAGTCAGGCGATCCCAGCTGACTGCAAGATTGTCGCGAAACTCGTTATCTTCAAAGCGCGAGTAATTATGTGACAGGTAAAGATGGGTGTTATCGCTGGGCCGCATGTCTAGCCGTGCTGTAATGCCGGTGCGGATTCTCTTCAATTCGTAGTCCTTGAACTGAGTTTCAACGGGCACATAAGCACCGCCGGATGTCTGCTCCCACTCGTTTTCAACGTTGTCTGTTGCCCGGTTGGTTTCACTGTGGTTGGCGGAGACGATAAAGCCAATATCATCGTTGCCTGGCAGTCTGTCACCGTACATCAAACCCAGTTTGTAGACATCACCACCGCCTTGCTGATTGCGACCACCAGACGCATTGGCGCGAAAGATTCGGCCACGGCTGTCGAGCGCGCCGCGTGTCACAATATTGATGGTACCGGCAATTGCATCGGCGTCCATATTGGGCGTCAGCGCTTTGGTCAGTTCCAGTGAGGAGATAATGTCGGATGGAATAGTATCCAGATCAATGGCGCGCGAGCCGCCATCAGGAGATGGCAGAATGACATTATCAACAGAGACATTGGCGAATTCGCGCGGCGCTCCGCGGACGTTCACATATTTGCCTTCACCCTGATCGCGTTGTACCGCAGCGCCAGGCAGACGCTGCATGGATTCCGCCACGTTGCCATCAGGAAAGCGACCCAGGTAGTCGGCAGAGACCACTGATTTGATGTTGTTGGCGGAGCGCTGTGCATTCAGGGCTTTGGATTGACCATCGCGAACACCTACAACCAGAATGGTTTCCAAATCCTGCGCCATCACTGGTTGCATGACGATAGCCAGTTCCTGACCTTGCTGTGCGGTAACTGCAGCTGAAAGTGTCTGTTGCTGAAACCCGAGGTAGTTGATGTTGATCTGGTAAGTACCTGCTTCAAGTCCATCAAAGCGAAAGCGTCCCTGGCTGTCTGTAGCTACCTGTCGGTTGCTGCCCTGTAACTGAACCAGTACAGATGCCATGAAGTCCCCGCGCTGATCAGCAATCTGACCACGAACAGCAGGCGCAGCAATAGTCTGCGTTGTTACTGCAGCGTTGCTGCCAACACTTTGCTGGGCAAGTGTCTGGGTAGCGGCTGACATCAATGCGGCTGAGATGGCAAGGGAAAGAAGGGTTCGGCTGGTTTTCATAATGTCTCCTGACAGGGCTTATTTAATTTAATTAATGTGCAGGAGAGTAAAGAGAGTTTGTGACGGGATTGTGGCGGGAATTTGAAGGTTTTGTGACAGCTGTTATCAGTGGGTGAGGAGGTAAAGAAAATGCTGGAAATAAAAACGCAATTGTTCCCCGAGTATTCAGGAACAATTGCGCAGATTTATTTCTAAGGGAACGCTATCGACTACTACAGCCGATATTCAATCTTCATGCTCACAGATCGACCTTCCGTGTATCCCGTGGTGATAAATCCACCCTGGGTAATATCTTTACGGGCATCAAGCAGATTCTGCGCTTTCAGGCTCATTTTCCAGTTGTTGGTGAATTCCTTGATCAACACCAGATCCAGTTCAGCGCGTCCTTCTTCGATAAGATCAGGGGCGCCAAGTATACCCACTTCAAAAATACGGTCGCCGACATAATTGTACAACAGCGTAGCAGTGGTGCCATTGTAGCCGTCATATCCAAGCTGGGCATTGAACAGCCAGTCCGACTGTCCTTGCAGGGCACGTGAGCTGTTAGTAAGAATGCTCTGCTCACGGACGCCTATTGTGACTTCAGAATCAATAAATGAAGCGTTGCCGGCGAGATAAAAGTTTGACCAGCGATCACCCAGAAAATCGAGTTGTTTGCGCATTTCGACTTCTATACCGCGATTCTCAGCAGACTCCGCGTTAACAAAACTGCGCGCGCTGTTTGCACCAGGTTCCACTACGGATTCGATCGGTGAATCAAAATTCTTCTGGAAAATTCCCACGGACATGCTGTCTCCGGCGCTGAAGTACCATTCCCAGCGCATATCGTAATTCTTGATGTAGGCCACGCGCAGATCCGGATTACCGACTACTTCATTGCCAGTCAAAGCATTGGTAAATGTAGCGGGCGAGAGTTCTCTAAAATCCGGGCGCGAGGTTGTTTCACTGTATCCCAGACGGAACTGATGGTTGCCTAGAATGTAGGTTGCCGTTACGCCAGGCAAGAGATCTTTATGGGCGAGCTCAGCATTGACTACCGAATCTGGCCGGAACAGATCGAAGGTGTCAACGCTTTGCAGATAGTCTTCCTGACGCATGCCAGCCAGCAGCTGAATACGATCGGAAATATTCAGTTCAGCCTGCGCGTAGAAAGATTCCAGTTGGCGATTGGCGCTGTATGTATCAGTGGGCCTTGTGGTTTCACGCAGCTCGAAGCCGTTGGGTCCGATGTTTTCATTGCCCAGAATCTGCTCCAGTGGCTGATTCAGAAAGCCGGGGCTGTTGGCAACATCACCCAGTTCAAAGAAGGTGAAGCGGCGGATCTGATAATCCCGTTCGCTGTCCTGATTTGAGTAGCCCAGAGACACAGTGATATCAGCGCCGCCCGGTCCGTAGAACACCATCGAGGAATCGACTGCATAATCAGTACTGGTTTCATCAAGCTCACTGTAATTGCGGGCATTACCGTCGGAACGAAGATTAAACTGGTATTCGTCGTCAACCAGATCATAACGATAGCTACGGGTGTCCGGGGTATCGCGTCGGGCATCCGAAAGATTATAGCGCCAGTTGATGGTCAATTCGTTGGCTGCGGGGAAGTAATGATCACCCTGCAATTGATTGGAAATCATTTCGCGTTCTATGAATTCAATTTCAGTCATTCGGCTGTTGATACGCTCGTCACCGAAGAAGCCGACCAGCTCGGCAGCACTGTTGTCTGATTGTCGTAACATGATATTTGTTGCACGGATATTATGATTCTCAGAAAGATCAAGGCTGGTAGAAAGTATCGCGCTGATGTCGACATTATTGCTGGTTTTGTTATTCATGAATGCGTTTTCTCTTACCAGCTCTCCGCCACCGACTTTATAGGAATTGCGCTCGACTTCATCAATCTCCCAGCCGTTTTTATAATCGATTGCGGCCATATAGTTCAGGCGATAGTTGCCAATATCATGGTAGTTTCCAATCGATGTTGTCACGCCGATGTCGGCGGGCACCGATTTGTCGTTCAACCCATAGCTGACCGGGAGGCTGCGACCAATTTCCTGCAATTCCTGTGCGGTATAGCCACCATTATTGAGAAATGAGCTGCGCCGTTGCAGGCGTTGACCATTTTCAGTGGCTTGCTTTAATAAGCCAGGAATTTCCCGACTGCCATCG
>JBDNGQ010000073.1:0-8893 GCA_041689205.1 Pseudohongiellaceae bacterium
GGCCAGATATTCCACATCGATGGACGGACTTATGTCCTTTCGAACCAATGGGGCAAGGGGACGCAAGCTGGAGTGGAAGCGATGCAGCAAGAGTTTGGATTAGAGATAGAAGTTGAGTGGTAGTCGGGTCCTATACACCGTGCTGAACACCGTGGAGAATTCAGCAGGCGGCATACGACTGCATGGATGCAGGAGGTAGAGCAACGCAGGAGCAGTTGCCGAGTAGGCAGGTGGCGCCCCGTCGAAGGCATGAACGATGAATGACAAGGAAAGCAAGTGAAGACAAGCATCTAGTGGGAAAAAGCTCCCCTGTGTGTCATGCCGGGGTGTCAACTTTGCCTGTCGCTGGTTGTCAGTCGTGACACCACAATTAAACCCATGGCGCGACTCACCTCTGATCAATGGAATTCAATTAAAACCGTTTGGGAATATTCCCCGGACGAGCCTACTTATTCCGATTCCGCGCAAAAAGCCTGTGAAAAACATGGCTTTATGGTTCCCTCCCGTCAATCAATTGCCAAGAAAGCAAAGACCGATCATTGGCAGCGCAAGGCCTCCCTTGCTGGAATTAATCAGGCCACTCATCGAATGGCCGATAAAATGGTTGACTCGGATGCCCCTCACCGGAGTGAATGGCAGCAGTACCCGCCGCACCTGCTAAACTTCAACATTTCCGAAAGTAACTAAAATAGTAGCAGCACGAGGATGCAGTAACTTTTGCAGTAACATATAAAGCGGGCACCCTCCATATTGAGTATTCATAAGGCCCGCAGCCTGCTTTTCAATTCCGGTCCCGGCACCAATCAATCAAACAAGGTACTGGCCCCGAAAAGGCTCTTCGCTTCGAAATATTTAACAGGCGCTGTGCAGGCACCTTATGTCTTCTGGCCTCAAATTCAGGCAGCTGCTTTGGATCGCGAGGAAAATGATCTCTGTGCCAGAATGATTTGAGGTTTCATTAATTTTGCGACGGCTTCAAACACAGGCACAACGACCGAGTTGCCAAATTGTTTATAGGCTCTGGTGTCTGAGACAGGAATAATGAATTCACCTTCCCCAGGTTTATCAAAACCCATTAAGCGGGCGCATTCGCGTGGGGTTAATCTTCGGGGTCTGTTTGATTGATTTTTCTTACTGTAGAAATCAGTTTCTGAGTTATACCCGCGATCGATCAGTATTTCTGAACCGTCCTTATAGTAACGTGCCGAAAGCGTTCTCGTGATACTTTCGCTGTTCACCAGGCCATAGCCAAAACCATTGCCTTTCGCTTTATGTTTAATCGCGTATTGAAACAGGTATTCCCACAGCCGTGGGGTCAGGATGTACTTTTCGTCTACCTCCTTATCAAAAAGATCACCCAGAGTGGGTCGGTTTTCAGGGAAAAGTTTGTTGATTTTTTTGAGGGTGAAATCGGTATCAATGTTGAGATCTTTGCGGTAGCCGACCAGCACGATCCTCTCTCTGTGCTGTGGCAGAAAATTCTGCGCATCGATGATTTTAGGATCCTGTTTTCCCGCATACTCTGCATCAGAAACCCAATAGCCCAGTTCATCAAGTGCCTTGAGAATTATTTTAAAGGTTTTGCCTTTGTTATGACTTTTCAGATTTTTGACATTTTCCAGCATAAACATCGGCGGTTTTTTAGCCGCCAGTATTCGAGCC
Organism: Pseudohongiellaceae bacterium; assembly: GCA_041689205.1. Lineage (GTDB taxonomy): Bacteria > Pseudomonadota > Gammaproteobacteria > Pseudomonadales > Pseudohongiellaceae > JAVVEG01. The sequence goes on from JBDNGQ010000073.1 coordinate 1,663, forward strand.
ACATCGAAGAACAGTGTGCCCTGAGCCTCGCATTCAAATCCGTGTTTTCTGCCCAGGGCGTTCTTTTTTGATACTCCAGCGATTGAAAAAGGCTGGCAGGGAAATCCAGCCACCAGTACATCATGATCTGGAACGTGTTTTTCTATATGTTGGTAAGCTTCAGTTTCTGAGATTGCCAAGTCGCGGGAGAGTGTAAGGTCGCGTATATCTCGGTTGAACACATGCTTGTTTGGATCACTGTAGTAGTTGGCCTTGTAGGTCCGAACCGCATAATCGTCCCATTCGCTGGTAAGAACGCATTCGCCACCAATCGCATCAAAAGCTTTCCGAAGCCCTCCAATTCCGGCAAAGAGGTCAACGAATGTAAAGTCGTAATCAGCTGGATTTTTGGGCGCTTTGGGAAGCAGATCTGTAAGCTGTTGGAATTCTGAATAGGTCAGGTTAGGGCTGGATTTGCCTTTCAGCCAGCGATTGATGGTCTCTCTGCTGACGCTGCCAGAAGAGTAGGTTCTCAGGTGTGCGGCGATAAACTTCTGGTCATAAACTTCAAGTACAGCATTGAGAAGATCTATTTGCTGTTTTTCTGCATTCGTCATGATGTGTAAATTTCCTGTGGTGCATGTGACCTGAAATCACACATTTTACCCAGAAGAAATTTCATTACAATCGCCTTGGACAATTAATGCAACTTCGAGCGCGTCCGCAGCGCGTCACTGACTTTGTTGGCCTGCGTCAGCAGGACCGTGAGTAGAAACATTCAGCCTGCACCGCCAGATGACAATTTAAAGGGTTACAATACCCCATAAGATTCTGAGGACTTACTATGAGTAATTCTGCCGTCAGCACTAAAACTGTCGAACATCACCCTGAAAGAAACTGCTTCACGCTGTCACTGGATGGCAAAGAGGCGCTGCTGGAGTATCGTCTCGCAGAGGGAGAGGGTGCTGGCAGCGTTAATTTCACCCATACCTTTGTGCCAGTGGAGCTGCGTGGTCATGGAATGGCGGAAGCACTGGTGCGGCGCGGGCTGGCATGGGCGCGGGAGCATAAGTATCAGATTCACGCGAGTTGCTGGTATGTAGCGAAATTTCTGCGCTGATCATCTTCAGCTATGGCATTTAAAAGATAGAAATTCAGAGAAATGTATTCGAATCAATCAAGAAAATTTGAACTAACAAATGGCAGATCGAAGCTGAGCAACATCACAGGAAACCTACCCCCGCCCTTTATCGCTCCACTGCTCGAAGCATTGGCGACGGGCAACCGCTGCATGCTGGTCGCTGAACCAGGTGCGGGCAAGACCACCCGTGCTCCGTTGGTTTTACTGGCAGTCACGGCGCCAGCACAGGGGCGCTGGTTATTGCTGGAACCGCGCCGGGTGGCGGTGCGTCTGGCTGCCACTTATATGGCTGAGCAACTGGGCGAGATGCCCGGGCAGACGGTTGGCTATCGTGTGCGTGGCGAACAGAAGGTAAGCGCGGCGACGCGGTTGGAAGTTATTACTCAGGGTATCTTTACGCGCATGCTGCAGGATGACCCGCAGTTGCAGGGAATTGCGGGCGTAATCTTCGATGAGTTCCATGAACGCAGTGTGGAAGCGGATCTGGGCCTGGCATTGGTGCTCGATGTGCAACAGAGCCTGCGCGAAGACCTGAAAATAGTAGTGATGTCTGCCACTTTGGACGTTGCTGCGCTGCAGAAGGTTCTGGGTTCTGCAACACCCCTGATCGATTGTCCAGGCCGGCTTTGGCCGGTAAGCACCTTCTATCGCGCAACGGCGCTGCGCGAGTATCCAGAACAACATCAGGCGCGCGTTGTGCGTGAAGCGTTGCTCGCGCACCAGGGACATGTGCTGGTGTTTCTGCCTGGACAAAAAGAAATCCGGCGTCTGCAGCATGTGTTGCAGGAATCTCTGCCAGCGGATACCGAAGTTTACCCCCTTCATGGTCAGTTGACACTTGCCCAACAACAGAGTGTGCTGCGACCGCCCACGGATGCAAAGCGCCGCATCATTCTGTCCACCGCAATAGCTGAATCCAGTATAACCGTGCCAGGTGTACGTATTGTGGTTGATGCCGGCAAAGAGCGGGTGCCACAGTATCAAGCACGTTCGGGTATGAGCAGACTGGATACACGACAGGTTAATCGCGCCAGTGCCGATCAGCGCCGAGGCAGGGCGGGGCGTGAGGCTGCTGGCTATTGTTATCGGCTGTGGTCAGAAGCTGCGGTGCTGCAGGCTCACCGTGAACCGGAAATATTGCAGGCAGATCTGTCGGCGCTGGTGTTTGAGTTGATCCGCTGGGGTGTGAAAAATGCTGACGATTTGCAATGGGTGAATCCGCCTGCTGCATCAGCATTAAATAATGCAAGACTGTTGTTGGGCAGCCTTGGTTTACTGGCCGCAAACGGAGGCTTAAGTCCTTTGGGGCAGCGCTGTGTGCGCTGGCCGACTCATCCGCGGCTGGCGGTGCTACTGGAAACTGCAGCCGATCATCAGGCATTGCCGCTGGCCTGCTGGTTGCTGGCCTGGCTTGAAGAGGCGCCAGCTACCACAGAAACAGACATTGCTCATATTATTGAACATTCGGCAATGAGCAAGGACCGGCGTCTGTTGCAGACCGCCAGGCAATGGGCTGATCGTCTTGGATGCTCGCTGCAGATTGCTGACATCAGCAGGATAGATGTGTTGCTCGCTCATGCTTATCCTGATCGCATTGCAATCAACCAGGGTCAGGGTCGATTTAAACTGGTCACGGGTGGACAGGCACTGTTAAAAGTTACCGATGCTTTAAACCGGGCCGATTATATTGTGGCAGTCGCGCTGGATGGACAGAGCAGTGGAGCCAGTATATTCCAGGCCGTTGCTACCAGCGCCGAGGTGCTGGAAAGCTGCTTTGAGGAATGTCGGCAATGGCGCAGTAGTATGGTCTGGAATGAACTGGAAGGGCGCCTGCAGGCAGAGGAATTGCGAGCACTCGGTGCCGTCATTCTGGCGCGAAGGCCACTGAAAAATCTGCCAAAAGAGGATGTTGTTGCAGCTTTTCTGGAGGCGCTACGTAAACGTGGCGAACTGAGCTGGTCAGATGATGACATCCAGATGCGTGGTCGTCTGCGATTGCTGCACAAAATCCTAGGTGAACCCTGGCCGGATGTCAGCAATCAGACCTTGCTGGCGACACTGGAAGTCTGGCTGGCACCCTATCTTAGCGATCTCAGCCGCATGGAGCAGGTGGACAAATTGCCACTGGGCCGCTACCTGCTGGACAATCTGGAATGGTCAATGCAGCAACAACTGGATCAGCTGGTACCGACACATCTGCAGGTTCCCAGTGGTAACCGGATTCGAATTGATTACAGTGCTGAAGAACCGGTGCTGGCGGTGAAACTGCAGGAGATGTTCGGACAGGTAGACACGCCTCGCCTGATAAATAACAAGGTGCCAGTGCTGATTCATTTGCTGTCGCCAGCACGGCGCCCGGTTCAGCTAACTGCTGATCTTGCCAGTTTCTGGGCAAAAACCTACTTCGAAGTGCGCAAGGATTTGAAAGGCCGCTACCCACGTCATCCATGGCCTGATGATCCCCTGCAGGCGCAGGCCACCCATCGCGCTAAACCCAGACTTCGTTGACGTAGAGTGTCCCCGTCGCAGCAGCAGCCAGGCTCCCAAGGCTGTCAGAAGAAAAACATCCAGCTTAACAGGTGCTATACTTGCGCACTTTGTGATTCGGGGAATTCCTGGTCACTGTTCATGCACATCTTCTTCGGAGCAGCACCCGTTCTATGAAAATTGTTATTCGTTCTTTTTTCCGCACAGTTCGCCTTGTTCTCACTCCATTTATGCTGGTCAGCGAAAAACTCTCTACCCCCAAAGCAATTGCGCGCACGGCTGAGGAGCAGGCGGTTCTCGATATTGCGGCTGCTGATCTGGCTCTTTATCAATTCAGTGCCTGTCCCTTCTGTATAAAAGTACGCAAAGAGATGACCCGTCTGGGTTTGAATGTTGAAAAACGCGATGCGCAGCATAACGAACAACATCGCGAGGCGCTGCGCTCAGGCGGCGGGCGGGTAAAAGTGCCTTGTCTGCTGATCAGCAGTGCCGAGGGTGAACAGGAATGGCTCTACGAATCCAATGCCATTAACAGCTGGCTGCGGACGCGCTATGAGACCATTCCTGCTTGATCAATTAATCTGAAGTGGTGCCGTTCGCTGCGGAAATCTTCGGATGAGCCAGCAGCCATTCAACGACTTTTTCGCTGAAGGCATCAGAGATAGCGGGAATGTGCGAGCCATCAGCGATAGTCCACAGCTCGCTTGAACCGCCTGGCTGGCAATTCTGCGTGTAACGCATGATGGTCGTTTCAAGCCCTTCAAGCTGTTGTTCAAGATCCAGTGTGCCAGTAACGCGACCCTCTGCCGCACAACCGTTGTAAGCCGCCCAGCGCTCTACCGTTTCGACTGCCCCTGGGTAGATGTTGCCGCGGATTTCACTGCCTGCATACGCAATTGTGCCATCGGCGGTGCCATGGATCTGCAGAACATGCACCGGATTGGCTGGCGCAGGCATCGGGTCGGTGGCTTCGGCACCTGCCAGACTGACCAGTGCAGCGATAACACCTGAATGATCATGGGCAGCCTTATAGGACATGAATCCACCGTTGGAGTGGCCAATCAAATACACGCGGCGCTCATCAATGGCGTACTGCGCTTTGATGGTATTAATAATAGACAGCACATAAGCGGAGTCATCAAGCTCGGTCGCGAAAAAATTGCAGCAGGCTTTGGAGGCATTCCAGAAGCGGCTTTTTTGGCCCGCGCTTTCCTCAGTTCCATCCGGTGTAACCAGCAGGAAGCCATAGCGATCGGCCAGTGCGCTGAACTTCATGTAACCGTCCTGGCCAGCGCCACTGGAACCGTAGCCGTGCAACAGCACGATTAAGGGGGCGGGGGTATTGCTGGAGTAGGCAGCCGGCACTGTCAGGGCAATGTCGCCGCGGCCGGCGTCTATGGTCTGCGCAGGCTGTGCGGTAACTGCCGTGGCAGCAAATAATAAAAATAAAGCAGTAATCATGCGCATAACAGAAATCCTGTGTTCATTTGTTTTAGAAAAGCCCAACTTGCGCTGCAACGGCGAGCCTGCAGTGGAAAAAGATTACAACATATGCCCATGCTGCCAGCAATTAAAGATTAACCAGACTTATTATGGCCGCAATCGTCAACACAATCAGAATCATAATCGTGTACAACATACCCAATCCGGTGAACTTAATCAGCGTCATCGGCCACATCTGGGCATAGACTCGCTTTTGAAACTACGGACCATGCCTTTAACTGGCTGACCACAAACGTGGCACTAGTTGCCTTGCAATGGTGTGTAACAGTTCAGGCAGACCGGTAAGTCCTTGGGTGATGTCTCGGGTGGTGTTGAAGTCATGCAGAAGGTCCTGGCTACTCTTAAATGGTAAACCTTTAGATAAAGCGGAATTGTGGCATCAAACACACACTAATGGAACGCAGATCCAGAGCTTTAAGTGGCCAATGCAGTTGTGTGTCAGCGCCACCAAATGCCAGTGTGTGCAGGCGAAACAAGGGGTTCAGGGTACTTAGAACCCTGCAACATCAATGATAATGAATATAGTTTCATAAGCTTAAGCAAAATTGCGTATAGTCATAGTGAGCCTCCGTTCAGTTTATGTTCAGATTACGGTCTGTATAAGCAAGGTAGAGAGATATAGGCCATACACTTGCAGGTACCGCTATGAAAATATCACGACTTCTATTAACGATCAGTGCGCTGCTGGCCGCCTTACCAATGACCCTGGCGTCAGCTCAGAGTAATCCGTCTCATGAGGTTGTTGGTGCCTCACAGCAGCCTCAGGCAGCGGCTCAGCAACAAGGCGGAAATGCTGATGAACAGTGGTTCAGCCAGGCGCAGCTTGATCAAATGCTGGCGCCGATCGCTTTGTATCCTGATACGGTGTTGACTCACGTGCTTATTGCAGCCACCTATCCTCTGGAAGTGGTTGAAGCTGACCGATGGCGGCAGCAGAACCCGGATCTCGACGCTGAGAGCGCACTAAATGCGGTAGAAGATCAGCCCTGGGATGCCAGTGTTAAGGCGTTGGTGGCATTTCCCCATCTGCTGTCACGCATGAGTCAGGATTTGCGCTGGACCCAGGACCTTGGGGATGCGTTTTTAATCTCCGAAGGCGATGTCATGGATCGCGTGCAGAGTCTGCGCAATGCAGCCTATGATCAAGGCGAATTGGCAACGACTGAGCAGGTCAAGATTATTGTCGAAAAAGAGATCATCATTATTGAGCCGGCAGTGGAGCGGGTGGTTTATCTGCCTTACTACGACACCCGGGTCGTTTATGGAAGCTGGCGCTGGTCTTCCTATCCGCCAATTTATTGGGATCCTTTCTATCCCTCCGTTTATCATCGGCATTCAGTTTACTGGGGGCCGGCTGTTCGCGTAACTCCGTCCTTTTACATCGGCGCTTTCTTCTGGCCACAGCGCCATGTAGTAGTGGTTAATCATTATGATTACTCGCCACATCCGGTGTTTTACAGCAGTCGCAGCCTGGTGCATCACAGCAGCGCGAAACGCTGGCAGCACGCGTCGACCCACCGCAGGGGGGTGGCATATCATCCGGTCTATGAAACACGCTATCCCGAAAGAGTCGAGCGCCGCTCCTACGAGAATCGTATCTTTAACCGGCCAATTACTGAGCGGGATTTCCGACGAGACACCAGCCCTCGCGATGTGGGCAGGGTCAGTTCGTCACCCGCGCGGCAGCTTCAAAACCGTGACCTCGGCGATGCAGAATTGTCCGCAAGCACGCGTGACAGGGATCGCTCAGCGGTGTCCTCAGTGCAACGTCAACGCGGTGCGACATCTGAAGAGCAGCGTCTGCAGTCCGGGCAGGGAGGTCTCGAGCAGGGAATTGAGCAACAGCAGCGTCAACGCAGTGCTGCTCAACGCACTGATCCTCAAGGCGTGGCTGCTCAACGAACGTCAGTTCCAGACACTGAAGCTCAAGGTAATGTGAGTCAGCAGCGTACTAGAGAACAGGCCGTTGTCAGGGAGCAACCGCAGCGCACCAGAGAGCAGGCGATTGTGAGGCAGCAACCGCAGCGCACCAGAGAGCAGGCGATTGTGAGGCAGCAGCCGCAGCGTGCCAGAGAGCAGGCCGTCGTCAGGGAGCAGCCGCAGCGTGCCAGAGAGCAGGCC
>JBDNGQ010000074.1:0-5225 GCA_041689205.1 Pseudohongiellaceae bacterium
CGCTAGAAAAGCTGTTGCATGGTGGGGGGCGGCAGTATTCAGTTTCCCCTCACACGGCTCTCTATATAATCAAGAAATTGCAGCTGACAGTGCTCTTAGAGTCAGTGCTATCAATACCAATGAAGATACTGCAAATACCATTAAGCGCAGTTTGATGTTGTTAATCAAGACTTGAATCAAACTATGCACAACTCGCAGACCAACATAAGCCCACGCCAGCAGCAGATTTAGCGCCTCTCCCTGCCCCAGGCAGAATACTGACAAGTGAAATAACCGTGCGAGTCAAAATAATCCTTGATGAGCTAAAATTGGTCTTTGGTGGTCGGAGCAATGATTTTGACGTGATTTTTTTGAGTTTGTTACGATGACTAAGTAGAGAATATGCGGGTTAAAGCACGCCATGCTATTCTCATCGTCCACTTTACTAACGCTTTGCCTGAAACGGCAGGGCCAGCGCTGTACAAAAATGAAACTGTCTTCCTCGCAGATTTTCTCCATACCTCGGCTTGATTCAGTGCAGACCGCATTGACTATCAAGCACAACATCCTGCTAAAAGTACTGCGTCTGGATCTGATTAATCCGCTGATCTCTGGCAATAAGTGGTACAAACTTAAATATAATCTGCAGCTGGCACAGCGTCAGGGACACACTCGATTGCTCAGTTTTGGAGGGGCGTGGTCGAATCATCTGTATGCACTGTCTGCGGCTGCAAAAGTGTTTAATTTCGAGTCTGTTGGCATTGTGCGAGGTGAGTTACCCGTGCCACTTAATCCCGTGCTTGAATTCGCTCTCAGTCAGGGTATGCAGTTGTTCCCGGTTACACGCGCTGACTATCGAAATAAAAGTAACACCGATTTTCTACAAAAACTGCACGAACATTTTGGTGATTTTTATCTAATCCCCGAAGGAGGAAGTAATAATCAAGGGGTGCAGGGCTGTGCTGAGCTTGCCCGTAATTTACAGTGGGAAAGTGCAAGTGTTCCTCGGTACGTAATGCTTGCCTGCGGCACGGGTACGACAATGGCGGGTTTGCTTGCCGGGCTCAGTGCTGACAGGGCTGATCAACGCTGTGTTCAAGTGATCGGAATTTCGGTGTTAAAAGGTGGTGATTTCCTGAGTAAAGATATTAAGCAGTTTCTATCTGAAAGCAGTATCTGTGACCCAGGCAACTGGCAACTGCGGACAGATTTTCATTGTGGCGGATATGCCAGACACACGCAGAATTTGCTGGATTTTATTGACACCTTCAGTATAGAAAGCGCAGTTCCGCTGGAGCCTGTTTATACTGGAAAGCTATTCTTTGCGCTCAGTAATTTGATAGCCTCAGGAGAGATTCCTGCTGGAAGTGAGGTGATCGTGGTGCACAGTGGTGGTATACACAAGAGTGAATAATATGCCCGGAATCAGTTATTTCTCATGCATGTGGAAAAAATTCCCACGCAGCGCTATGCTGTCGACTCTGTTCGCCGCCTGAGCTATATGAAAAACCAACTGACACTATGAAATCAGTTCATCGCCTGTTTAATGCAGCAGTTCACTGGATCAGACAATGTCTGCTGATTCTGATCGTCTGTGTAGCTGCCGTTACCGGATTCTCTGTTCTGCACGCTCAGGTGCCCCCTTCAGGCAGTGAAGCAGGTGCTGTTCAGGCTCTATCATCAAATTCAGTTTCTTCCCCTCTTTTGCAGCTGTGGCAGTTCGTGGATGCAGATTCTTCCTGGCCGGATCCTCCTGGCCGCACTGTGTCAAGCGCAGCAGTCGAGCTTGATACTGAGCAGTTTGATGATCTGCGTTTACGTGGTCAATTTTTGATAGCAACAGGTGATTCGAATGAGTTGCGTCTGCTGCCGGTAAGAATTAGGAAAGTAAAAACTTACGTAAATGGGGATGAGGTTTATAACGCAGAAGTAATGGACGGTGGGAAACTGTTCCCAGCCGTTTTTACAGTCGGCCGAGATTCAATATTCGGTCATCTGGAAACTGCGGATAAGGTCTGGCAGCTGCAGGCTGTCCGCGCTGCTGGAGCTGCTGTTTTTAAAGGCTGGTTGTATGAATCTCAGGCATTACTGCAGACGGATCTTATCAATGACTATGTGATACCCCAGCGAGCCGATTTGCATCAGCACCGACAGCCTTTGATCCTCACGGGTGAGCAGCAGATCGTTGATCTGCTGGCACCGGCGCGCAGCTCCGGAATAAATAACGGTAATCTACAAATTAATCAGCAGTTCAGCCGCAGCAGTGCTTTTATCGGAGACCCTGTAGACGTCACGATCAACTTCAGCAATATCAGCTCAGAAAGGCACCAGTCACTGACAGCGGATATTTATTTTGTTCTTGAAAACTCCAGTCTGGAATCAGCACCTGCAAACTGTGGACAGATAGTGTTGACTGGCCAACGGGTGCTGCGGTGTCAGCTTGGCGATTTCTCAGCGGGTCAGATGCGTTCAATAACATACACAGTCAGGACTTCTGAGCAGTCGAAACCATGGTTAATGAGTACCGTGATTATTGGGAGCTTGCGTAATGATGCGTTCATTAATGTAGCGGACGATATTGCTGCTGATGCTGATGGCGACGGCCTTAGCGATTTTAATGAACGATTGCTGGGTACTGATCCATTTGACGCCCTCTCGACAGATAGAGGGCCCACCATTATCGATGTAATGGCCTTGTATACCGATGATGCGCTGAGTCTCTATCAGGGTTATGCTGAAACGCGGATCAATCAACTTATCGGCGTGGCCAACCAGGTTTATGCTGACAGCGGTGTGAGCATTATTTTAAGACCTGTGTATCATCGGCAAATAATGTATCCGGAGCAGCATGACATGGATACCATGCTCGAAAATCTTACCGCCGGTACCCACTCAGCTTTCACTGATATTCCCGCTTTGCGTGAAACATACGGAGCTGATCTGGTCATGCTGTTCCGCCCTCATCGCAATGAAAACGACCGCTGCGGACTGGCTAATCTGGGCGGATATAACAGCCAGGGAGATTTCTCTGCGGCGGATGAAAAAGATTTTGCCTTTTCAGTGATAGCGATAGATTGTCCAGTCAGTTCGGTCGTGGCGCATGAGCTTGGACATAATATGGGGCTGAGTCATTCCCGCAGAGAAGATGGTGCTGGAGGGACATTGCCGTATGCGACAGGCTATGGTGTTGATTCCAGTTTTGTTACGGTGATGGCTTATCCCGGTGCGTTCAATACTGATTTGCGAATTGGCAGATTTTCCGATCCGAATGTGTTTTGTCAGGGAGAGCCCTGTGGCGTGGATCACCGTGATGTACACCACGGCGCTGACGCAGTTAGAGTTTTAAATCTGGTACGCCACCAGATAGCAAGGTTTTATCCCTCAAAGGTAGCCATGTTTCCTATGCGAAAGGTGGCCAGTTACAGCGGCATCGCTTCTAACGCCATCATTACCAGTGCAGTGACTGTGGATGGGCTGAACTCTGTGAGTGGGGTAACCCCGGGACAGGCTTTTGATATTCGAGCAGAGTTTCAGATAGATTCCAATCACAGGGGGCTTAACGGCAATTTTCATGTCCTGGTCGGGTTGGGTAATAGTGATTTTATCTCAGTGACAGCAGATGGTCGCGCTGAATTGTGGGATGGAGTCACGGAAAACATACTTGCATTTAATCCGCAGCCTGTTCCGCTCAATGCTGTTGAATTTCTGCAGATTCTGCGCAATGGTTCACTGGACGCATCCTACGTGGGTCGGCAACTGGAGATTTATATTGGCTACAGTGTGCCCAGTTTGTATGAATTGATCTATACACTGGAACCCTTGTTGATCGGAATCACACCTTGATCTCTTTTCATGCCGGGCTTCCAGGCGAGTCCACCCGCTAAGCTGTCTGTATAAGGTTTGGCAGCATGCTATACTTGCGCGCGATGGTCGGAGCGGGTTTATCGGTTGTCAATTGGGCTCTGCACAACCATCACTTGGAAAAATTATGATCAATTTCAGTCGCATAGGTCTGGTAGGCAGGCCAGGGCATGCGGGGGTCGTGGATTCACTGCAACGCCTGCTGAAATTTCTAGCGACCAGAAATGTGCAGATCATTCTTGATGAGAAGACCGCAGCGCTGTTACCCAAGCATCAGTTAGAGGTGCGCAGCCGGGAACATCTGGGACGGGAATGCGATCTGGTTATTGTCGTTGGTGGTGATGGCAGCATGCTGAATGTGGCCCAGATAATGGCCTATCATGATGTCCCTGTGCTGGGAGTGAACCGGGGCCGCCTCGGTTTTCTTACAGACATTCTTCCTGCTGAAATTGAACAACGCATTGAACAGATCCTTAATGGCCAATACAAGGAAGAGAGCCGCTTTCTGATTGAGTTTGAGGTAGTGCGCGCAGGCCAGATAATTCCGGGAGGATGTGCTTTGAACGATATAGTGCTGCACCCAGGCACTGCCGCACAGATGATTGAGTTTGAACTTTATATTGGCGAAGAGTTTGTTAACAGTCAGCAGTCGGATGGTCTTATTGTGGCAACTCCGACTGGCTCTACGGCATATGCACTTTCTGCCGGAGGCCCGATCATGCATCCAAGTCTTAACGCGTTAGTGCTGGTACCGATGTATCCGCACACATTAAGCAGCAGACCACTGGTAGTGGATGCAGCGAACAGTATTCGCATTGTGGTTGTAAAACAACGCTCAATGCTGCCACAGATCAGTTGTGACGGAGCGGTTAAATTCACTACGGAACCTGGCGACCAGATTATGATCCGACGCAAAGAAGGGCCTCTGCGCCTGATTCATCCGCTTGATCATAACTACTATCAAACCTGTCGAAGTAAACTGGGGTGGGGCAATCGCCTGATAAATCTGGATGATTAAAGCATTACAAGTTGACAGTGGTATTGACCTGAGACCATTCCTTATTGAGCTTAATAAGCACGGCATACGACACCAGGTCAGTGAAGAGTCCGGACAGCAGGTAATCCGGGTAAGCAGCGAGCAGGAAGCCGCTCAGACTGTCGCATTAATGGAGCAGTGGCAACGTGACGGTTTTGCAACTCCGCATTTAGAACAAACTCAACACAATAATCTGCAGACCTATTTCCCGGTTAAAGGCCTGCTTAACAATCTGTGGGCTTCCTTTTATCGGGCCCCAGTGACTGTTGTGCTGATTAGCGCTTGTCTGCTGGTGGCATTTTTCAGTCGCCTTGGTGCGGAACTTCAGCCGGTGGTATTTCTGTTCTAC
>JBDNGQ010000075.1:0-3426 GCA_041689205.1 Pseudohongiellaceae bacterium
TGCGCCCGTATTGCTTCCTTTTGACTCATCATCTTATCCATTCAAAAATGCCCGCCTCTGGTTTTTACAGGCGCTGAGTGTAATCACTCAGGGGACATTTCTATTTGGGAGATAGGGGACATTACTACTTGGCACTAACATGTGCTAAACTCAAGATATGGTACTCTTCCGGATTTTGATACTGTTGCAGGCAGGGATATGCTTAATGAAAAGAAGTGCTCGAAGATAACCCAAAAGGAGATCGATGCACTTCGTAAAGGAATGGAGAAAGGCTCCACGGATATCGATCGTTTTTTCCTTCTGAAAGTCCACGCGGCAATGCTCTTGTGTTTGTTTGCAAGCTCAATGATGTTGTTCTTTCCTCAGAAAGTTACTTACTGGGTTCTGGCTAGGGGGGGGCACTAACCTCGATCTGTTCGCCAACATTGTTGTTCTCCGTGGGGTTTTCATACTGAGCTATATGATTATTCTTATTTTTTCTTGGCGCAAGAATCTCTACACCCATCTAGCTTTTGGTTCCGCCATGATCATGTCCGGCACCAATTTTTTCCTCGACCTCCCTTATCTGATGGAAGCAAAGATTAGCGCTGCCCCTGTAAGTTTCGTGTTTGGCATACTAGTGAGACTAATTGTTTTAGCCCTCCTCGTCTCGATCTTTCGAAATCTCGACCGCTCAAGCTATCTGAAAGGTAAACTATTCACCAACCCCTTCGCCCCTCTGAAAATGGGTATTGACAAGGTAACTATTTGAATCACAAATAACGAACAGCATCGTCGTTACTGCCACCAGAATCCATATAACTGCGCGCAGATCTGCCAACTTTTTTAAATCGGGCTTCTCCGGTTTTATCAGATCACCACAATCTGATGCCTTGAAGCCCCTAAGGCTTAGGCGCCATGGCTAACTAAAAGTTTTCTGATGCTCCCAACCAGTGCTTCTATGTGCCCTAATTGGGCCTCGACCCCGGAAAAATTTGCGTCAGGGCCCAAACCAGACTGGACCGCCCCATGCAACAGGGCATAGGCTTTATTACAGCAAACTATCAGATACTCAGAGTTCTTAACATCCTTTACCTTCTGCCGTTCCCTATCGATCGTTTCCACAATAGTCTCGAGAGCAGAGATGGTGTTCGCTTCATTGGAGATTTTTCTCGCTAGTATTTTTGCGCTCGTGCCTTCCGCCTTTCTCTTTGCTCCCTTCTCAGCAATCTCAGTAAGCTCTTCAACCATGGATGGCCCCTGAACAACCGATACCGAATTGAATTGTTTATCCAGATTTTTTTTGATCTCTTCGAAATGCTCCTTGAGGTTCTTGATACCGCCCTGCACGCTTCCACTGGACCCCATTTTTTCTCGGTTATCAATCAAAATGAACGCCATTTCCTTGAAGAGCGCTTGGTTATCGATCCCAGATATTTTCGCCATCATATCGACCAGAGCCCCAAAGGCTGAATCGTAAGAGTCTATCGTCGACCACATATCCTCCTTTCGCCGTGACTTGAGGTATTCATCACCATGGTTCCAAATATCCTCCCTTCTCGCTACCTCAGAATCCCTCCAACCAAAAAGTGCTGCGACCTCGGACGGCTGAAGCCCATGTGCGAGTCTCGTCTTCACCATCTTTGCTTCGGCATGCCAGCTGTAATTTGCTCTGATATCCTTGTCGATCTGCAGTTTTGCCTCCAGCCGGTCAATATCCTTTTCATCACCTGGCGGCAGAATGATCGAGTCAATAGTCGCATAGTGCCCATATTTTGACGGGCTATCGTGATGCAGATTTCTCCAATAGGCGAGCCTTGTATTTCCGTTAATCACAAAACCATCGGAATCTAGGATGATTGGATCTACTTGCTGCCGTGTCGGATCCTTGAACTTTTCTTCCAACTCCTTAGTCTTAAGCATCAACAGCAGCTTGTGCTGTTCAACCTGCGCATTCTGGAATTCCGGATCGGCCTCGAAAAAGTCCGATGGCTTATCCTTATTCATGGCCAGCCATTCCTTTTGCGCTGACAATGTGCGCCCGTTTTGAAGCCGATATTTCGGCAACCCGATTGGCACCCTGAGAACCGGAAGATAGACGGTCTTTCCCTGATATTCGACGAAGTGTGTCCTCGTCGAACCGCTCTTTATCAGCGCCTCAAGCTTCGATTTTCTTGCGAAGGCAACCCACCCAAGGAGGCCAAGATTATATTGAGCTTCTGCAAGTCCCTGATCGGCAGCCAGTCGATACCATTTGACAGCTTCGGTTTCACTCTGAGGAATACCTCTACCAGTGCGGTGCATGTCTCCAAGGTTACATTGAGCATTTGCATCACCCTGATCAGCCGCTAGTTGATACCACTTCACAGCTTCCGTATGATCCTGAGGAACACCTCTGCCATTGTGGTACATAACTCCAAGATCAGCTTGAGCCTCTGCCAGGCCATGCTCAGCGGCTAATCGATACCACTTGACTGCCTCGGCATCATTCTGAGGTACCGCTCTACCATTGTCGTACATAACTCCAAGATTAAACTGAGCCTCTGCGTATCCCTGTTCAGCAGCCAGACGGTACCACTTCAAAGCTTCCGCATCATTCTGATGAATACCTTCGCCATTGGCATACATGACAGCAAGGTTATATTGAGAATCTGCATCGCCCTGCTCAGCAGCCAGTCGAAACCATCTGACTGCTTCGGCTTCATTCTGAGGAATACCCTCGCCATTGGCATACATGACTCCAAGGTAATATTGGGCGTCTGAAAGGCCCTGTTCCGCAGCCAGTCTAAACCACTTCACTGCTTCCGCATCATTCTCAGGCACACCATCCCCATTGTCGTACCTGACTCCAAGATTGTATTGAGCCAATGCATCGCCCTGTGTAGCAGACAGGCGATACCATTCTACAGATTTGGCATTATTCTGAGGAACATCCTTACCATCGCCCACATTACTGCTCATTCCTTCACCTCTTAAATTAATGGATGCTCTTTTTATCATCTCTGCAATTGATTCACCAGCAGAACCACAGCCAGTTTCGGTACTAATGTAATGAACCATCCTCACCCCAGCCCGCTTTGGCAGGATAGTTGGCACTAGGGGGCCTCTGAATAACTCTATGGTCACTCTGGCCTTCAGCCGGGCGCAGTCACCCGCAGAGTAGTCATAGAGTTATTCAGAGGCTCCCTAGTTACTTTTTAACCAGATGGGCGGTTAGGTTGTGATAATGCTACGTTATTCAGATGAGCGGAAAGAAGCACTTCTGAGCAAGCTGTTGCCGCTATAAAACATGACCGTCGCAGCGCTGTCGCGCGCAGAGGCAATCTCGAAGGAGACCCTTTAAACAAGTAACAGATATTGAAGTGAAGAGGGTCGTTAAGCGACTCAAGGATCGACCAAGAAAACTGCTTGCATTTAAAACGCCTGCGTATTTAATGCGAGCACACA
>JBDNGQ010000076.1:0-25889 GCA_041689205.1 Pseudohongiellaceae bacterium
ACGCTGGATTTGCCTGAGCAGTTCTTTTTAGTTTGACTGTTTGTATGCTTCCTCGATTGGGATACCATAGCGGCCATCTGTCACTGCCGGGAAACTGTAAGCCTATGAGTAAAAAAGCGGCGAATACTACAACTTTGAGCGATGACCCTGAAGCGAACTATGAATTGTTTGTCGACCAAGTGCTGGCAACTGGCCTGGTCTGGGGACTCAAATCCGATGAGGGCTGGGCTGTCTGTCCATCCATAGAGTTCGAAGAAACTGATGTCTTTCCATTCTGGTCCAACGAAGCTGATGCAAAGCCGCATTGTGCCGATGAGTGGAAAATTTACACACCGGCAACTATTACATTGGAAGATTTCCTAGAGGACTGGCTGCCCGGCATGCATGAAGATAATGTTATGGTTGGTCCGAACTGGGACAGAGAGATGACCGGCCTTGAAGTTGAGCCAGCTGATCTGGCTGCGCATTTGACCACGTGAGTTTTTCAAAGAGAAGAAAAGGGGAATAATAATGCGCCTGACCGAGGAATTAGCAGACGAATTAGATGCTTTACTGTTATTTAACGTGATCAATCCGCAGGAGGGAATCAAGGTTCACAAGTCGGCCGATCCGCGCCGTATAAATGCCATACAGCGCCTTCACAAAAAAGGTCTGGTTACGCAGCCGGATGGGGGTTATCTCACTGAACTGGGTCGTGAGGCCATGGAGCAGGTGCATATGGCACTCACCATACTTACAACTGAGTCTTTCCTGTAATCCGTTGCTCACCTGAGCAACCAGCTGGAAGGTTCGAACTCAGTGCATCAGGCGCTGGAATTAACGAGCGCCCTGCTCTGAGTTCTATCTCCCTGAACCTAGTATCCTGGGAACTACTTCTTCGTATAGTCGTACCAGCCCTTCCCGGTCTTTTCGCCATATTCCCCGTTCATATAATGTTCAACCAGGCGCGGATTTGGCAGGTCAGCAAAGTCACCGGTTTCGCGGAACTTTTCCATGCGCATGATATAGCTTAAATCCAGACCGGTCAGATCGTTCAGACGGAACGGACCCATGGGGTGTCCAGCGCCAAAAACACATGCTTTGTCGATGTCTTCCACATCTGCCACACCCATCTCCAGCAACCAGGTCGCCTCTTTGGAGATAGCCGCAAAAATGCGATTAAGCAGAAAACCATCCACCTCTTTCTTCAGCAGCACCGGCACCTTTTGCAGTACCTCGCACAGCTTCATGGTCAGTTCTGCTGTTTCATCCGACACATGCGGACCTTTTACAACTTCTACCAGTTTCATCACCAATGCTGGATTGAAAAAATGCATGTTTACTACTTTGTCCATGCGCTGCGTGGCATCAGCGATTTTCGAACTTATGATGGCTGAACTATTAGTTGCAAGAATCGCGTGCTTTGGTGTGAACTTATCCAGATCTGCGAAGATGCGACGCTTGAGTGCCAGCACCTCCGTAGCCGCTTCGATAACAAAATCAGCATTAGCAGCGGCTTCCTGCAAACTGGCAGAAAACACCAGATTTGCCCGCGCCTGCTGGGCCTGCTCCTTAGTCAACCGCCCTTTCTCTACCCTACCCGGCAAATAGGAATCAACAAAGGCGTCAGCCTTTGCCAGAGTTTCCGCATTGACGTCGCTGCATGTCACTTTATAACCACAGATTGCCGCCTGCAGTGCAATCTGATGTCCCATATTGCCAGCGCCAACCACGCAGATGTTTTTGATGTCTTCAAACTTCATGAGAGGATCCTTGTGAACGAGTAAGAGTTGAACTAAATAGCAACCCGCATTCTATGCAAATTTGCAGGCTCTTTCCGCTTTAATTTCCTTTAGCTGGGTAAAGTGACCGCACAAATATTTTTCCTGCAACAGCAGATGAAGACAAGGTGAAATTTAGGTATTGTGCTTACACGCGATACCGGGAGTAAGTTTCATGATAGCCAGACTTTATCATTGCCTCGACGCACGTTCATTCCGCCCATTATGGACACTGGAGGAGATGGGGCTGCTATATGAACTGCACATGCTGCCTTTTCCACCACGAGCCTTTGCCAAAGAGTACAAAGATATCAATCCCTTGGGAACGGTTCCTGCTTTTATAGATGAGCATGGATTAATGACAGAATCAGCGGCAATTTGTCAGTATCTGGTGACGCGACATGGCCCCTCATTGCTGGCTGTCAGTCCTGATGAAGCGGATTATGGAGCATGGCTGCAATGGTTGCATTTCGGTGAGGCGACACTGACTTTTCCACAGACGCTGCTGCTGCGTTATGGAAAATTTGAACCGTTGGAACGGCGCCAACCACAAGTGGTGGATGATTACAGCGCATGGTTTTTAGGCCGTCTGCGCGCAGTAGACAGGGCATTGACTGGAAAAGATTATCTGTGTGCCGGACGCTTTACGGTGGCGGATATTTCAGTGGGATATGCTTTATTACTGGCTGAATCGCTGGGTTTCGCCAAAGACTTTTCACCCGCGATTGCTGCCTGGTGGCAGCGCCTGCAGGCTCGCCCGGCTTATCAAAAGGCTCAGCGAGTGCAGCATGAGGCAGCGCAACAGCTCGGTTTATTGTCGCCAATTGTATGATCAAGGGCAAAGATTCCGCTACTTCGTGAGGCTGCTTTCAGACTCCCTCCTCTGCAGCAAGCTTGCGCTCCTGAGCTTCCAGCGCCTCGGCTCTGGCATGCTCAATCACCTGCAGTATCTCACTGATATTGGCATTTTCCAGGCGACCTTCAAATTGCCCCGTCAGTGTAATTCCCGGGCGGAGGTTGCCGCGTTCATAAAGGTCCCATATTTCCGCGCCATAATAGGTGTTTAATAATTCCGGATCAAAACGGCCGAAATAACGTGTCATGTTTTCAACATCGCGCATCAACATGGCAGCCGCGCTGTTGTTACCGGAGGCATTAACAGCCTGTGGCAGATCTATAATGACCGGACCATCGCCGGCAAGCAGTACATTGAACTCAGACAAGTCTCCATGGATAAGCCCTGCGCACAGCATTTTAACCACATCATCCATGATCCGGGCATGATAATCCCTGGCAGTCGCGGCTGGCAGCACAACATCATTTAAACGAGGTGCGACAGCCCCTTCAGCATCGGTGATCATGTCCATTAACAGCACACCATCCACAAAACCATGCGTTTTCGGCACCCGGACTCCGGCTAAACCCAAGCGACGCAAAGCGTCTACTTCAGCATTCAGCCAGGCCTCTTCATGACCTCGTTGCCCGTAGCGGCTGCGGCGAGTCATTGCACGGGCATCTCGGCTGTTGCGCACTTTACGGCCCTCCTGATACTGCGCGGCCTGCTTGAAGCTGCGTTTATCGGCTTCTTTATAAATCTTGGCACATCGAATAGCCTGGCCACAGCGCACCACGTAGACCTGGGCTTCCTTGCCGCTCATCAACTGCGTGATCACTTCGTCAATAAGACCGTCGTCCATTAATGATTGTAGTCGGTTCGGTGTTTTCATCCTGCCTGCATACGCCCTCTTTATTTATGTTTCAACAAGTCTATCTTACTTTAAACCCGACTACTGTGACCTGACTGCTGTGCGGGCAATTTCAAATCAGCGGAGGATTATCCGCCTAAGTTCCCATCTCCACAATGGTCTGTCCTGTGAGAGACTTATCAGCCTCACAAATTGTTAATTACCGCGCATTTTAACAACCTGCGCGGCCTTGCTCCCGAACGACTGCAAGGTGTGACGCAAGCTCGAGCTTGCAAAAAGCCTGAGTGTTAACGGACCAACCTCAGGGGACGCAGATTCGTCCAGTTCCTAGCACAAATGGCTTTAGTTGATCATATCAATATTGGCTATCCTGCCCATCAACCCAAAAAAATACAAGGTAGGAAAATTATGAGCACACACAGCACACCTAAAAAAACTGGTCAGAGCTTTGACCGGACGTTACGTCGAAGAGCCGCCTAAGGACAGAGCCGCTCTTGATCTGGCCTATGCCGAAGCCATGGGCGAACTAGCCGATCGTTATCCGGCAGACGATGAAATCCAGACACTTCACGCAGAAGCGCTCATGGATCTCCCCCCCTAGGACTACTGGACGGAAATCGGTGAACCCAGAGCAGGCATTGAACAAGCCCTGTCGCAACTGGAAACTGTGATAGCCCGTTCACCCAGGCATCCCGGCGCTTGCCACTTTTTTATTCATGCGGTTGAAAAGGTTTACCCCCAGCGTGCGGTTGAATGTGCCGATCGCCTTCCTACCCTGATGCCCGCAGCAGGGCACCTGGTGCACATGCCAGGACACATCTATATCCGTGTTGGCCGCTATGAGGATGCCATCAGCGCCAACCAGCACGCTGTGCATGCCGACGAAACCTACATTCAGGACCAGCGCCCTAGCGCTGGTATGTATACAGCAGGTTATTATCCCCACAATTATGACTTTCTGGCATTTGCCTCTCTGATGATTGGCAGGGGCCAGCAGGCCATTGATGCAGCTGAAAAAGTTGCAGGTCTGGCACTGGATGAAATAATGGGTACTCCCGGCATGGATTTTTTACAACACTGGCGCACACGACACCTGCAGGTCCGTGTGCGGGCTGAACGCTGGGAGGAAATACTAGCCACGCCCGCCCCCGCAGAGAACCTTCTCCACGCACGTGCCCTGTGGCACTACGCCCGGGGAAGAGCTCTGGCAGCCACCGGCGAGATCAGTGCGGCCAAACAGCAACTGGAACATTTGTCTGCTATCGCCAGCGATTCGTCAATTGAGCCTCTTAAAATGGAGTTTAATAAATCGAGGGATATTCTATCCGTGGCAAAAGAAGTGCTGGCGGGTAGAATCGCCGAGACCGAAGGTCGTTATGATGAGGCGGTGGCGCACTTGCAGGAGGCGGTGCAGTTGGAAGATGCGATGCTGTATGGCGAACCCCCGGAGTGGTCTGTACCGGTGCGTCAGGAATTCGGTGAGGTATTGCTTGCAGCCCGGAAATACGATGCAGCTGCTCAAACCTTCCGTGAAGATATGGAGCGCTTTCCGGACAATGGCTGGTCTCTGCGAGGGTTGGCTCAGGCGGAGCGGGCTCAGGGCAATGTTGAATCTGCGTTGGAAATTGAAAAGCGATTAAACGAGGTTTGGGCGAAGGCGGATATCGCGCCTAATCAATAGTCCCCTACCCGCGAGCGGCGACCATAGATTCGGCCGCCGCTTTTCTGGGGCAGGAAAACGTAACAAACCTTGTAGAATCGGAGGCCATCACTCTGGCTAAAAAACTGGTGGCGCGGAGAAAGCAATTGCAGGGGATATTCTTATTAACTAAACTCAAAGATTGTCCGGGCATCACCTGTAGTGTTCCCGTAGTAGACAAACTCTGCTCCTCATTTGCAGAGCATACAAAAAACCATTAAGGGGGTCGATATGTACAAAACCATTCCAAGCAAGCGGAAGGCGTTAGTACTGGCAATTATGTTAGCCGGAACTGCACTGCCAGCTGCTGCACAGCAGCCAGAAATTGAAGAAGTAATCGTCACGGGATCCCTCATCAGAGGAACTCCGGTAGACGCCGCCCTGCCGGTGGAAGTTTACACCGCAGAAGACATGCAATTATCGGGCTCTCCCACGGCGCTCGAATTTGCAAAAAGCCTCAGTATCAGTGGTCCAACCTCGGGTGAATCCTATTACTTTGGAGGCGCAGGTCTGACCGGCAGCGTCAGTTATAACCTGCGCGGCATAGGCGCAGACAAGACTCTTACCTTGTTCAATGGCCGACGAGTCACGTCAAATACCTCGGTTATTCCCTCCGCTGCAATTCAGCGTATTGAAATTCTAAAAGATGGCGCCGCAGTAACTTATGGTGCTGACGCTACCGGTGGTGTTGTCAATTTTATTACCCGTGACAGTTTCGAAGGCTTTGAATTCTCCGGCGCATATAAGGCTATTGATAGTTCTGATGGTGATTACAACTTCAGTATGCTGGGCGGCTTCAGCGGCGACAACACTGATGTTATTTTTGCGGCGCAGTGGGAACACCGTTCGCGCCTGGATGCCATAGACCGTGATTTCACCAATCTGCCATACGGTGTCAATCCAGCGCCCTGGTCGACTTTGACCAATCTGGCGGGCTGGCTGCCGCGCGGATCTCTGCCCGCGACCCAGACTTATAACCCTGCCTCAAGTAATGGTGCTGGCGACTGGGGCAACCCGGTCGGTGGTATTGTTTCCGACTTCACACAAAGCTCCTGTGAGTCTGTTGGCGGCACTTACGTAAATACGTTCACCTGTGCGTACAACTATATTCCTTATTACAACGTCGTGTCTGACAATGATATATATCGGCTTTATGGCCAGTTAAAAACAGCCGTAACCGATAAAATGGATTTCTACGTCCGCGCAGCCTATTCAATGGTTGATACTCCGTATCAGTACGGCTCGCCTTCACAGCCAGTGATTCGCGGACCTGCTATCCATAGCGGAGCGACTTATCAGCTGTATGCTCCCATCAATAATCCGTTCGTAGCAAATTTCGCTCAGCGAACTGGCTTCGCCAGCAATGCAGCCTTCGGCGCCACCCAGGGATTTACACCGGTTACTTACCGCGCGTTTGCGCATGGCGGACTTGATACGTTCGCAGAAAGCGGCAAGTACAGCACGCCAAGTGATATCAGAAATAAGTTTGCGCATATTGCAACTGGATTTGAAGGTGTGTTCAATAATGGTATCACCTACGATTTTGGGCTTACCTATAACCAATCCAACACGTATTCCGACAGTCCGGATATGATGCTGGCTCGAGTGCAGCAGGCACTTAACGGCTTCGGCGGTCCAGACTGTAATGTGCCTGACCTCAACCCAAATCGCTTCGGCACACAGAATGCGGCACTGGCTGGAAGTAATGGCTGTTCCTGGTACAACCCGTTTGCCTCGAATTTCGCTGGCCAGCCAGTATTAGGTCTGACCAATCCCAGCCATATTCCTGGAGCTGAAAATTCAGATGAATTGATTCGCTGGTTTTTTAATGACCGTAAAAATTTCGCGACCAATTGGAATTTGACTGCGGACTTCGTATTCAGCGGTGAAACTCCAATCCAACTTCCAGGCGGCAATATCGGCTGGGGTGCTGGTACTCAATGGCGTACCACTCAAAACCGGGAATCTGTGCCTGACCCTCTTTATAATGGAAGTCAGCCATGTCAGTGGCCGGAAACTGAGAGGCAGGTTCCTCGCAACCCGACCGATCCTCTCTATAACGGCTGCACCGAAGACAGAGCAGGTCCATTCCAGTTCTTTGGAACGAACGTCCCTGATACTACCGAGCAGGATCAGGAGTCTTTCTTCGCTGAATTGAGCTTACCTCTGCTGGATTCACTGTATATGACCGCAGCTGTACGCTATGAAGAATTCACCGGAGGACTGGATTCAACCGTCTATAAATTATCCGGCAAATGGGACGCTACCGACAATCTGTCATTCCGTGGCTCATATGGCACCAATTATCAGGCACCTGGTGCCGGTATCGTTCCAGGTGAAGTAAATAACGGAGTTAACAGCTACACCATTGCGGCTGGTAACTGGCGCGGTGCGCAGACTGTTACACAATCCGGTATCACTCCGGAAGAAGCGACTGTCTGGGGTGCTGGCGTAATCTGGCAATCAGAAGGCTTTACCGACGGCAGCCTTTTCCGTTTCATCGTTGATTATTTCGATATCGAGACAACAGATGAGTTGGGCCTGCTTGCTTCTGCAAATCAGATTGCCAGCGCAGTGTTCAGCGTTTCACCAACTGGCTCTGGCGCCGTACCAACCAATGGCACAGCGCTGGCTAATTGTGCCCACCCACTTGCAGGCCGCGTCTTGTTTAATGGATCCTGTGTTCAGGGCGTAACCAGTGCTGCTGATTTTGCTTCAATACGTACTGAGTTCGGTAATGGCCCGGGACAGCACACAGCTGGTTACGATATTCAAACCAGCTACAGCTTCCCGTTTTATCAGGGAGATCTGAGCCTTGGATTAACCGCAACGATTGTGGATACCTTCGAATTTACCGAAACCATTCTCGATGGCTTTGTTCTTAATCCGGGTGAAGATCGACTTGGTTTCCTGAACTTTGCGACAATCGCTAATGCTGCTTCAGAATACCGTGGCAATTTTTCAGCGAACTACTCACAAGGAATTCATAACGTTCGCATGATCGTTAACTATGTGAGTGGCGTGAAGGATGACCGTTTCTACACGGCAAGCGGCGCACGTGCCGGTAATGCAGCGTTAACCCCTAATGGCAGACAGCCGGGCACTCTGCTGCCATTCGGCCCGTCTACCTATGGTATTGATGCCAAAGACTGGATTTCTACTGACCTGCATTACACAGTAGAGACGCAATGGGCCACTGTCAGTGCTTCAATAAATAACGTTGAAGATAAAAACCCCCCTGCATCGCGCCAGGAAATGGGTTACGATCCACGCATCGGCAATCCGCTCGGACGCACGTTTGAGATTGGACTGCGCAGAGAGTTTTGATCCTGCAGTAAAAGCTTGAAGACTATGAAACGGGCGGCCTCACAAGGGCCGCCCGTTTTATTATGAGGAAGGAGGGAAATTGAACTCTGGTACATCGCCAGCAGTCAGGTGCCTCATTGCAGGAGCTCCCACAAGATGTTGGACAGGGCTTTCCCTCCCAGGCTGACCCTGCTACCCTTCGCAAATCAGGCCGGAGAACAATAATGCGCAAGATCCTTCCACATCACCCCTTTGTTTACATCAGTTTTCGCCTTCGTTGCGGCATACTGAGTGGGCTGTTATTACTCAGTGCCTGCGGAGAAAGTACGCCACCAGACCCTGACGCTTTGCCGCAGCAACTGGCATGGACCGCCTACAATCTGGGTAGCACAGGATACAATCAGGCAGTGGCGATCGGCGCCATGCTGCGCAATGAGTACGATGTGACTCTGCGCGTTGTTCCTGGTCAGAACGACATTTCCCGCCTGTTGCCACTCAAAACCGGACGCGTTGAATTCTCTGCCAATGGGGTTGCCAATTTTTTTGCTCAGGAAGGGGTGTTCCAGTTCGCTGATCGTGACTGGGGCCCGATGCCTTTGCGCATGCTGATGAGTGCCAACGGCCTGTTCAATCAGGCAGTGGCGGTAGGTGCGGACACCGGTGTTGTTACCTTCGCTGACCTGCGCGGCAAGCGCGTCCCCTTTATACGTGGCGCTCCAGCACTCAATGTTTCCATGGAAGCCATGCTCGCCTGTGGCGGCCTTACCTGGGATGATGTAATTCGCGTGGATTTCCCGGGTTATGACGCGTCGTGGAACGGTCTCATCAATGGCGATGTGGATGCCGCGTTTGGCAGCACAGTGTCTGGCCCTGGGCGACGGCTGGAGGCATCGCCACGCGGAATCTTTTGGCCACCAGCGCCTCACGATGACGAAGCCTGCTGGCGGGGCATTCATGCTATTGCCCCCTATTTCACGCCTTATTTCGCTACCCGGGGACCGGGCATCAGCGATGAGAATCCCCACGAAGGTGGCACGTATCCCTACCCGGTGCTGGTAGCCATGGATACCCAGGACGAAGCCCTCGTGTATTGGATGACCAAAGCCCTGCACGAGAATTACGACAGCTATAAGGACTCTGACCCTGGTGCTATCGGTTGGGCATTGGAGTACCAGTTGTTCGACTGGGTGGTACCCTATCACGCCGGTGCAGTCCGCTATTGGCGTGAGATTGGAGCCTGGAGCGACAGTTTTGAGGCACATAATCAGGCGCTGATTCGCCGTCAGGAAGTATTGGCTGGTGCCTGGCAGGAGCTTCTTGGGCAAAACATTGCAGACGATGACGCCTTTAACGACGCCTGGTTGCGAATTCGAACGCAGCGCCTGGAAACAGCAGGCTTCGAAGCTATCTGGCAATGACAGTGCGCTCAGTGGCCACAATGCCCGTACCAGTGCGCTGGGTGGTGGCAATCGCTGCCCTGGCCAGTGTACTGCTGGCCATGGATTCGCTGCGCATGTTTGCCGACCGGCAATTGCTGGATTTTATCATCACCCTCCCCAACCACTATTATTATGCCCTGATAGCACTGTTGCTGCCGCCCTGTTTCCTGATCTACCCGATGACCCGCTATAGCACCCGATACTGGTATGACATCATTCTGGCTTTGGCAGCATTCGGGGGAAGCGTCTTTTTCATCATCAATGCCGAGACCATGCTCGATCAGGGTTGGGAATTTACCGCTCCGACCTATGCAGTATGGGTCAGCTACCTGCTCTGGGCCTTAACACTCGAAGCAGTGCGTCGCTGCGGCGGCCTGACGCTGTTCACTCTGGTGCTGCTGTTTTCCCTGTATCCGATAGTGGCTGACAAACTGCCAGGAGTCATCTCCGGCATGTCTTCAACCCCGGCGGAAACTGCTGCCTACCATGTCATCAGTATTGAAAGCATTCTGGGCTTGCCGTTTCGTGCCTTTGCGGAGCTGGTTATCGGTTTCCTCGTGTTCGGGATTGCCTTGCAACACACCGGTGGCGGGAAGTTTTTTATCAATCTGGCCTTTGCCATGTTTGGTCATGTGCGCGGGGGATCAGCCAAGGTTGCTATTGTGTCCAGCGGACTGATGGGTTCCATGAGCGGTAGCGTTATCACCAATGTGCTGACCACCGGGCAGATGACTATCCCGGCCATGAAACGCGATGGTCTGGACAAGGAATATGCCGGTGGTGTGGAAGCCTGCGCGTCAACCGGCGGTGTGCTGTTGCCGCCCATCATGGGGTCCACTGCGTTTGTGATGGCCACATTTCTGAACGTGCCATATACCACGGTGGCGTTGGCGGCCACCATTCCGGCGCTGCTGTACTTCTTTGGTCTTTTTGTTCAGGTAGATGCCTATGCCGCCCGTAAGGGCTTAAAAGGCACGCCGAGAGAGGAACTGCCAAAGCTCAGCGATACCATGAAAGAGGGCTGGTATTACATAGCGGCTTTTATGCTGTTGATCTTTCTGCTGGTCTACATGCAGCGTGAAGCCATCGCACCTTATTTTGCCACGGTCCTGCTGGTGATTCTGAATCAGCTGTCGCGCAGCAGTCGCTGGGATTGGAGCAAGGCGGGGGCCTTCATGGTTGCCACGGGCAAGCTGTTGGCGGAACTGCTGGCGATAATGGCCGGAGTCGGGTTGATAGTAGGAGCCCTGTCGATCACGGGCTTATCAGGCACTCTGGTCAATGATCTGCTGTATTTCGCAGGAGATTCTACGCTGCTGCTCTTGTTGATGGGTGCATTGACGAGTTTTGTGCTGGGTATCGGCATGACGGTGACTGCTGCCTACATATTCCTGGCGATCATTCTGGCGCCCGCACTTATACAAGGGGGACTTGACCCCATGAGTGTGCATCTGTTCATTCTGTATTGGGGTATGTTGAGTTTCATTACCCCACCCGTCGCGTTGGGGGCGTTCGCTGCTGCGAGTATAGCCGGAGCATCACCGCTGGCGACCGGCTTCAAAGCCATGCGTCTGGGCAGTGTCATTTATTTTATTCCGTTCTTCTTTGTGTTAAACCCGGCGCTGATCCTGGTGGGCAGTTGGATAGAAATCCTGCTGGCGACGCTAACTGTAGCTGCAGGCGTGTTTCTGGTTGCCGGTGGTTTGCAGGGTTACCTGCCCGGCCTGGGTTTTCTCGACCGAAACGGGCCTATTGGCGCAGCGGGGCGCAGCTTGTTGACCCTGGGAGGAGGACTGGTGGCCCTGCCAGGGCTGCAGACTATCGGCATTGCGCTGACGGATGCGCAATTGCTGCTGGCAGGAATTCTGGCCGCTGTTGCTGGTTGCTTTCTATCCAAAAACAAAGCCTCACCATACCCTGCGCTATAACCTGCCCCCACGCCGCGGTTTCCGCTTGAAAAGTTTCCGGTTCAAAACCGAATCGTATATCGAAACTTCACACTAAGATCTGAGTATGCGGATCTAAAGCGATTATCCTTGTCTTTATCCTGCAGGTTATAGTTGAACACAATAAATCCTTCCTGACCGGCTTTTGGAATCCACTGCAGGCGCGTGTTGACCCCTACTTCCTCAGACAGATTGTCGTACTGCAGCAGGCTTATCCAGTATAGCGTGGAGGAGAACGCCACCTGCGTGGATACCGAGGTCAGACGCGTGATGAAGTCGCCCTGCGGCAGGCTGATGTCATTCCAGTCGTAATTGACCGACATGACAAAATTGCGTGACTGTATCCAACTGAGGGAGCCACCAACATTTGTGCGGTCACCGTTGTAAAACTCACCCCAACTATAATTGAATCGACCCGAAAAACGGCGTTGCCCACCGGTAGTGAAGCCGACTTTATGTTCGTCGAATTGGTAATTACCCGGCTGAATAAGCACCTGACGCGACGGATCTGAATAGATGGCGAATGCCTGATCCACCACCTCCTGATTTTTTGTATAAGACAGATCAAACGCATCACGGCTGTTAGTTGCTACTTCCAGCAAGCGGAACACCAGTGCCTGGCTTTGCAGCCCCCTATCAATATCTTCAATGCGTTGCGCATCAATGCCTGCAAAAACAGTTTGTACCAGATCACCACCCGCGAAATGGGTATAACCTATATCACCCGAAAGGTCCTGAATATTCGTGCGGTTCACATAGCCCATTGCAGGAAAGAAATTATCTTGTACTTCTTTGAACGCGGTACGCCAACTGATACCGGTACTGTTTGGCATGCGTAAACCGAAACCATAAGAGGCATCGTCGCCGTTCAGTCCTGGCGTATCCGACTGCTGATACCACGCATCGGCTTCTAAGGTACGGCTGCCGCCGGCGATACTGCGGTTCATGTACTTGAAGTCCAGACCAGCCACGCTGTTATCCACGTTTGATGTCGGATTGCCATCCGTATAAATAAAACCCACCGCCGAATCGTTGAGTACATTGGCGGATACGCGAGTGATAAACAGATTTGAGGCATCAACATTATTAAATTCATCCTGGCGAATGGCCAGCGTGCCGATATTCCAACGTCCTACCCGTCCACTGATACGACCACCATAATCAATATCAACTGGCGCCCCCGTTCGACTCAAACCAAGTCTTCGTGAAAAGTATGGCCTTGCGTTCTCTCGATCACCCAAAGATGTAGCCTGATTACCACCAGCAAGTCCGCCAATATTGCCAAACTGAAACAGGTCAGAATCATTCAGAAAAAAGTCGCGTTTTTCTGGGAAAAACAAGTTGAACCGGGTCAGGTTGACCTGTCTGTTGTCCACTTCAGTGGCGGAGAAATCGGTATTAATAGTCAGCGCCGCATTTAACGATGGTGTGATGCGATAGAACGCATCCAGTGATGGACTCCAGCTGGTTTCGTTTGAGCTCGGATCATGACGCTTACTGCGATTCACCGCCATCGAAGGAACCAGATCCAGGCCGACACCTTTGCTGATGCCTTCGATGCCAGTCATCTGCCCCGCAATGCTCGGATTATAGATTCGATTCTGGGACACCCACGCCATCTCTTCTCCGCGCCGACGAATGGCGCGACCAAAATTGAATCCCCAGGTATCAATGCTCGGGTCGAATGGAATGGATTTGAACGGGATTTCCACCTCTGCTACCCAGCTATTGCCGTCCACTTGCGCAGCGGTATCCCAGATCGTGTTCCAATCCAGAGAGAAACTCGTTACGGAGGTATACAGCGAATCATGCCGGGCGGCATTGAGGTTGGTCTCAAAGCGGTAACCGGCTCTGCGCGAATTGAAAGGGTCAAGAATAATGACCAGGCGGTCATCCGAGGGCATGCCCTGACCATGGCGTATAACCGGCGCGGCAATCAAGCTCGGCTCGCTGTCGAACATGCGCGCACCAATGTAGAGCGCATTGTCGTCGTAAACTACATACAGTTCTGTGCGTTCCGAAGGTGCTACCCCATCCCCAGGTCTGATCTGATGAAAATCGGTAATAAGCTCCGCCTGTTGCCAAAGCGCCTCATCCAGACGCCCATCAATGATGGGAGGCGTTGCCACACGAACGGCACGAAATTGTTTGGGTGCGTTCGTGGGTAAAGTTGGAACCTCGCTCTGAAGCTGGCCTTGATTCTGGCCCTGTCCGAATGCAATGCCCGGCACAAGGGCAGCAGCAAGCAGTGGTACAAGCCATGGAAAGCGTGGTCGTTTTAAGCGGCAGGAACTGACGAACATGGGGACACCGTATTGGTTTTACAATTCAGGAAACTGTTAAAGGGGCGGATTCTAGCCCGAAAATTGCAGAAACCCTTGAAAAACCGACCTGTGCATTTGTAATTTTGTGTGACATTCAGACAGGTCAAAATTGTTTTGACAGAAAAATTCCTACCAGCCAAGGCGCTCGGCCAGACCTGAACTGCGCTGCACATGACTTTCACAGCCTGTTACGAACGCGGTTTCTTTACCGTGCACAATTACTTTCTTCCTTGCACGGGTGATACCGGTATAAATCAACTCACGGCTCAGCAAGGGATTCTTGTCGTCCTGAGGAAGAATCAACAACACCTGATCGAATTCCGAACCCTGCGATTTGTGAACTGTAAGCGCCCAGGCTGCAGTGTATTGAGGCAGATTGGTAGCTGCGATATCACGCACTTCCCCGTTGATCTGTGGAAACCACGCGCGCAGCTCATCCTGTTCATTTCGCCAGAGCAATCCAATATCGCCATTGAACAATTCCAACTCATAATCATTAACAGTGACCATAACGGGTTTGCCGTGACACAGATCACCGCCGACCAGCATTCCCTGCGCCGTAAGGCGCTCTTCTACGCGACGATTAAACTCGCCCTCGCCAAGTTCACCAGCATGTGTCGCGCACAGCACCCGGCTGCGATTGAATACCTCAAGTGCCAGCCGGACATCAGTCTGTTGCAGATATTCAGAATAATTTGTTACTGCCCATTCCAGTGCGCGCGTATTTAAACGATCGGCATCACCCGGCAACCAGTTTAGTTCCCTGCTAAAATCTGCCGTCAGTGCGTATTTAGACAGCGATCCATCCGCCAGGGGCCGCGCTGTCTCGTCAAGCAGTAAGGCAATAGCATCCTCACCCAATCCTTGATTCACCAGTTTAGCCAGCCTCCCGATACCACTGTCGCTGCGGAATCGGTGGCTGGTGCGCAATAACGCAATCGAGTCAGCGGGATTGCGTGCAGATCTGACAAGGGATAAATCACCGGAGGACTGCTGAGTTTCTATACCAGTCAGCTGAGCAAGAAACCCGGCCTGTTGAGCACTGTAGAATATCTCCTGACCGTGCCCGGTAATATCGCCCAAAACATTGCCGGCCTCTACAGAGGCAAGTTGATCCCGGTCGCCCAGTAAAATGAGCCGGGTATGGGCAGGCATCGCAGCAAGCAATCCAGCCATCATGGTAAGGTCTATCATTGAAGCTTCGTCAACCACAAGACAATCAGCCGTGAGGGGATTGCTGCGGTTGTAGCGAAAGCGCTTACCATCATAGGAAAGCAGACGATGCAATGTACTGGCGGTTTCTGGAATTAAATTCCTTATCTCCTGGCTCATCTCAGTTTCGCTTTTGCGGCTGAGAATCGATTCAACCATGCGCGCGGCGGCTTTACCGGTTGGAGCTGCCAGGCGAATCTGCAGGGCTGGATTTTGCTCAAGCAGCAGCGCCAATACCTTAACCACGGTGGTAGTTTTGCCGGTTCCTGGCCCTCCGGAAATAACCGCGAAGCGGCTGCTTACTGCCAGTGCTGAAGCAAGCTTCTGCCAGTCCATCTCTCCTGCTTCGATGTCTTTGTCAGGAAACAATCTCTGCAAGCCCTGCTGCAGAGTCTCGATATTAATGTCGCTGACCTGGATTGAGCGCTCGAGCAGTGCTTGTGCCACTTGTTCTTCATAGCCCCAGAGTCGAGACAGGTACAATCTGTCACCGTCCAGTATCAACGGTGCCACCTGACCCGGAATGCCGACGCAACTGCTTTTTTGCAGTAACTCCCGCCATTGCATTGCGGCTGGAATGACCGGCGGCGCTGAATCAAAAGAAATGTGTTGTGCACGAGGCACGGCAGCAATTTCGGTTTCAAAAAAACGTTGCCCACTGAATCGAGGCAATTCCAGACAGACATCTCCCTGCTGATTGCGTTCACTCAACAGTGCTGCCGTGCAGCCGAGCACACCATCTTCCTGCTCCCCTGCCTGTCGGGTAATAAACTGCGCGAAGAAATAACTTAAAGGCGACAGTATCTGCTGATCAAGCAACTGCCTTAGAATTCCGCGTCCATTCATAAAGGCTCAACTCCGTCTGGCACATACGCGAAAATCACTGTATCCAGCTCATCCAGCAACTCCTGCGCTGGCCTGTCATAAAACACCCCATAAGCATTGCCGTGTTCCGGGCGCATGCCGCGCAGGAACAGGTAGTACACGCCACCAAAATGCTGCTGATAAGAATAAGCTGGTAATCGCTGCCGCAGATAACGCTGTAAAGCCACGCAATACAGCAGGTACTGCAGATCGTAACGGCGATCAAGCATTGCCTGCTGCAATTTATCCGGGGCATAGTCGCTTAGCGCACCGCCCAGGTAGGTACTCTTATAATCGGCAATATAAAAGCGCCCTTCCCGTTCAAAAATCAGATCGATTATGCCAGTCACCATGCCACGGAAATCTGCTGCATCCAGTGCACTCAAGGCTGGCACAGCGCGCGCGGAAAGCGTCTGATTCAAACGGGATACACTGACCTTTTGAACAGAGAAGTCGAAGGCAAGTTCGTTCAGGCGCCGCTGCATTGGCAAATGAGACAGCGAAAACCCATCCGCTGCCAAAGGTGAATCAAGTGCTGTTTGCAGGATATTTTGTGTCCAGACGACAACGGTATCCTGCAGACGCTCTTTGTCCAGGCCGTAACGAGCTGCGTATTTCTTATGCAACTCGATTACCTGCACAGCTGTTTCAATCTGAAAATCGATTTCTTCCAGCAATGAATGCAGGAACAGTCCAGTATGACTGCCTGCTGGAAAATTCAAAATCGGATCGAGAGTATTGCGAGCTGAACCCGTGTGCGGCGCCTGGTGGACACCACGTGTTAAGGCACTGAAACTGGCTATGCGCCAGTCAGAAGCAATCTGGCCGCTAAACTGCGCAGCGCTCAGTATCTGATCAGACGCAACAGTACCCGGTAAGCGCTTTGAGATGGCCGGTTCAGGCATCGGAACAATTTCGATAGTCCCTGCACTGCGTTCAGAAAGTGCCTGCAATGGCGAATGCAGATCCATACCTTTAGCAATCGCATCGGGCAAATGTGTATTTAGTTCTTTTGCAGATTGAGTATTAAAAAGCAGATACGCCAAAGCTGTTTTACCTGATCGGGCACGCCATTCAGCCTCCCCCCAGGCAAGATAGATTTTTGTTTTCGCTCTGGTAAGAGCTACATATGCCAGCCGCAGGTCTTCAGCCAGGCGCTCTTTTTCTGCAAGAATAAAATGCCGTTCAATATCTACTGACCCCATATCCAGACACGCCTGGTGCATATCGTCATGGAACTTCACGACACCGGTCGATAGTTCCAGTGGTTTGCAGTTCCATAAATAGGGTACAAACACCACTGGATACTCCAGGCCTTTACTGGCATGAATAGTCACAATCTTTACCAGCGCTTCATCACTTTCCATGCGCAGCTCAGTTTCTTCCTCAGCCGCTCCTTCTATCTGTTGTCTGTACCAGCTTATCAGGGCCTCAAGGCCTGGATGAGTTCTGGCATTCTGCTGCAGTAATTCGGCAAGCTGCAGCACATTGGTCATGCGTCGTTCTGCATTATCTGCGCTCGCAATTCGTAGCCCCAGGCTCAGCGTTTGCATCAATGATTGAAACATTGGCATAAAACCTTTTTGTTGCCACAGCGCGTTGAAAGATTTCATACGCTGAGTCCATAACAGCCACTCGTGTTCATTATCAACCGTCGCTGCTATTTCCTGATAGCTGAAATTCAGCAGATGACTCGCCAGAGCATTACGCAACAGAGTTCTATCGGTGCAGTTGATCACCGCACTCAGCAGCGCAAGCAGACCATGCGCTTCATTACTGGCAAAGACCTTATCACGACCTACGGTCACCGCGTTTATGCCACGTCGTAATAACTGAGCGCGCACCCCGGCACCTTGATAAGCATTGCGCACCAGTACCGCAATATCGCCAGGCTGCACTGGTGCGTCGCCAATGGTAGCCTTGCCTTCCCGACCGGCCGCAATCAGACGAAAGATTTCATCGGCTGTGCTTTTATGCAGACTTTCTTCCAGTTTGCTTTTGCTGATTGCTTTGTCATCCGTGGGCAATTGCCAAATGCTCAGTGGCACTGCAGGTTCACCCTCTTCACGCAACAATTTATGAACAGGCTTTGCTGCAGCATGAACTGATGTAAACTCGATCGCCTCGCTATAGATAAAGGGATCTTCGCGGTTACCAAACAGGGTATTGACGGCAGTGATCAGTGGTGGCACTGAACGCCAATTGGTATCCAGGGTATAAAGATTCTCAGCTGCGTCCTTGCGTGCCTCTATATAGGTAAAAATGTCGCCACCACGAAAACTGTAGATAGCCTGTTTCGGATCGCCGATCATAATCAAACTGGTCAGCGGCATTAATCCGTCCAATGGGTCCTGCAAATACAGCTTCCGAAAAATACCGTATTGAACAGCGTCGGTATCCTGAAACTCGTCGATCATCGCTACTGGAAATGCCTCACGCAGATTATTTGCCAACGCCACTCCCTGCGGTCGCTGCAGGGCATCGTAGAGACGGGTCAACTGATCGCTGAAAGACATGCTGCGGGCTTGTTGTTTGACCCGTTCAATCTGCAGGCGGGCAAAATCAGTAGCATCCAGCAACGCTCGGATAGTGAATGCCGCTTCAATTTCTTTCATCGTGTTGATTATCTGACTGCACTCTTTAAAGAAACCATCATCAAGCTTCGGATCAGTGCCACGTTTTTTGGGAGTGTTGTTCTCATTGAGATGATGGGCGCATAGCCTTGTCAAGACTTCTGGCTGCAGCGCAATCTCCTGTGCCGCAAAAAACTTGTCTAATCGAACAAAATATTCCTGCAAGGCATCAGGCTGATAACCATTGGTTTTAGTTCTGCTCAGCGCTGGTGAGGTCAACAGAATCTCTTTTAGCTCCAGGTGGCGCTCCTGCCACAGCGCAGAAATCTTGTGCCTTGATACAGGCAATTGATGCCAGCGGGCATAGAGTTCATCGAGGCGTTCAACTGAATCCGGCACCACAATGTGATCGCGAACATCGCGCAACATTTTTTGTCTGCCGATAAAGCTGTGCAGACTCCCCAGAGCGTTTAAAAATAAATCACTGCTACTGGCATTGAGTTCATAAGATTCGCAGCGCCACCAGTCCGTCAATGCCTGCTGCCACAACAGACTGTCATCACTGGCTATTTCCACTTGAAAAGGCTGGCCACTGTTAAAGGCATGATCGCTTAGCGCACGCTGACAAAAACCGTGAATTGTATAAATTGCTGCTTCATCCATGGTGCGTACGGCGAGCTTTAATCTCGCCTGGGCATCTGCGGGAGTGTAATCAGTGGTTGCCTGGGCGAGCTGCTGCAGCAGCAGGCGCAGGAACTGATCTTCAATTTCATCAATCTGCAGTGTCAGACCGGTCTTTGAACCTTCAATTTCCACCTCGTTAGTTGCCGTTGTTTCTGCTGAAAGTTGAAATATGTTCTCCAGCAGGCGCAGACTGTCGTACATGCGCTGCCGCACCCGGCCACGCAGCTCTTCGGTGGCAGCATTTGTGAACGTCACTACCAGAATTTCATTAATACTGCGGCCCGCCAGCACATAGCGCAGATACAGATTTGCTATTGCGTAAGTCTTACCCGTACCGGCACTGGCCTCAATCAGTTTGACGCCATTTAAGTCCAGATCAAGTGTCTGCCTGGCGTCCAGTACCGCCGGAATTATGGACGACAGAACTGTTTGCCCGGCGATGGAGCTCATACCACCTCCTCTTTAAGGTCTAGAGCCACACTGTAAAGCTGCTTAGACAAGTCCCGAAACTCGATATCATTCAGAGGGGCACCTGTGCAGCCACGCAAGGCCAGTTGCACATATGGGTCACATTCTTCGCCACGGACAATTAGGAAACTGCTGTCATTCCATTTACTGAACGCAGCTTTCAATCCTGCCTCATCGTCGCTTGCTTTAGCAAAAGCATAGGTGGATTCCGGGAATATCGGCAACGGCCGTTGCATCCCTTGCTGATAGAGATTCACATAAATCTGTAACTGCCGCATCGCAGCAACAGCCTCGAAAGGTCTGAAGCGAATGCTTTCATCACGGCTGATCAGCACACTGAATTCATCTTCCTGTAGCACTCCTGCAGCACAAAGCGCCAGATGCTCTACCCATAATCCAAGCAAGGCTTTGCCTTTCAAAGAAGAGGGACTGTAATGCAGCAAGCCTTTTCCTGGCAGATAAGACACCTGGCCGTTAAGGGTTTGTCCCTCAGCCAGCCGTAACGCAATATGACGAGGTTCACTGCTGATATTCTGATAGTCTGCCAATTGATCCAGCAGGCCTTCACTCTGCTCCTGAACTTTATTGAATGCAGCAGCGGCAAAAATACCATGAGGCAGAAGCCCTTCTGCACGCAACGCTTCATGTGAAGTACTGAGCCCGGCGATCCGATCGCCAGCCAGGCGATCTTTTAATTGCCAGACCTGCAAATCATCCAGCGCGAAGGTTTCTTCATCCTCATTGCTCGGCTGTTCCTGCAGAAAAATATGCAATCGGTATTTGAAAAAATAGGCAACAGGATGAGCGAGAAAACGCCGCAGACGAGACAAGTCCACATTAACAGTTTCATCTTCAGCTCCGGTCTGTGCACTGGACTGAAGCCGAAGTGCAGCTATTTTGTCCTGTGGCCACAGCAGATCGGCACTCTGCACTTTATCCTGATTCAATATCTGAGCGACATGGCACCAGTATCTGTCGTAGCCAGGGCCAGCCGCGCCATTCTGATAATTGCGTGGGCTGAAGGGCTGCATGCTGTGTATTCTGGACAGATGTTCGCTCATCAGGCTGGTTGGATCACTCAGGGGATGGTATTGAGCATCGATGAAATCAAGCAGTTGTCGCACCAGCACAGAAGGTTGACAGATACTGTTGTCCTTGAGGCTGCGTCCGGTATAGCTGATATACAATTTCTGCCGTGCACACAGCAATGTTTCAAGTAATAAATAACGGTCTTCGTCACCTTTGCGTGGATCCCCAGGGTGCCAGTGTCGACTCATCAAATCAAATTCAATCGGCTGTTCCCGGCGTGGAAACGCCTGGTCATTCATGCCCAGCAGACAGATGACCTGGAAGGGCAGACTTCGCATCGGGCGCATACCACAAAAGGTAACCCCACCGCTGAAAAAGCGCCCGCGCACGGTTTGCTGTCCAAGGGCTTCCTGCAAACGAATAGTCAATAAATCCAGCGATAGTGTCTGCGCACCCGCCAACTGGCAAAGCTCGTCGATAGCTTCACGAATCAGTTGCAACTTATCGTCTTCATCCCCCCATTCCACGAATAAGTCATCCAGCATTTCATTAAGCGTCTGTTGCCATGACCCAGCATTGCGCACGTCCCGCAAGCGGGTTCGCCATTCACATAGTCTCTCGAGAAACAGGCAGAAGTTTCCAACGCTCTGTGCACTGCCACCCTCTACGCCCGCAACAAGCGCAATCCCATGCCAGTAATCCTGTCCAGCTACGCGCTCACCGAATGCGTAGGACGCAAGTAATCGTTGTAACGCGAACTCCCAGGTGTTCTCTGCAATTGCGGGCAAATTAAGGGACTGTTTATGGGCACCATCGATACCCCAGTACACCACGCTATCTTCCAGCAATCCCGCCATGGTGTCACAGGACTGCTGATCAAGTCCGAAGCGGGCGGCAATCTCGGGTACTTCAAGATAAGACTTTACTTCAGAAATCGTAAAACGGCTTTTTGGCAACGCCAGCAACTGCAGAAAAATTCCAATCAGAGGATGTTCATCGGCCAGCGTAATATCAGAAAGATTCCACGGAATAAAAGGTCGGCTGTCGCTGTCATTACGGCTGAATACCGCTTCAATATAAGGTGCGTATTCACTGATCTGCGGCACCATTACCAGAATATCTTCCGGCTGCAGATCTGAATACCGCTCCAGCGTTCTTAATAACTCATCGTGTAATACCTGGCACTCACGCATTGCACTGTGGCAGACCGCAAATAGGATTGAGTCATCTGCCGGGGTACAAATTGAACTTTCCTGCAGTTTATAAATATCCTGTTGCAGACGGTGCAACAGAGTATCGCTCCCCGGATCCTTGTAGCTCTCCCACTGCGCAGTTTCCAATGAGTCATCGCCAAGCAGCAGATCCTGAAAAGCCTGTCCCTGCCGCCCCCAGGAGGCCAGCAGATCATTGGCCGTATCGTAATAGTCGGCTTGATCCGCATTATTGACGCGCATCCGCGACTGTTGCTTTTTACTTTTTAGATCTGCCCAGTAATGTTCCGTCGGGCTGTGCTGAAACAAATAAAGATCGGTGTGTGCAGCCAGTGCCTGGAAGACTTCAATATACAATGGAGGTAAGGAGGAAAGAGCAAAACAGATAATACGCTGCGGTAGATGCTGCGGCCTGGCTCCTTTATGCAGTTTCTGTTGCAGCCGATCAAGAAGGGCTACTCGATGATTATCCTCCAGATTGGCAACCAGGTGCCGCCACAGTATTGGCTGCCAGGGTTGATCAATGCCCGTCTGGCCATCGCTCCAGGCTCGTATCCAGTCCGGACGGTAGAACTGATAGCGATCGAACACATCAGCAATGCGCTCAGACAGCTGCCAGCGTTTGACGCCATTCTGGTCATCGACCAGATAACGCCGCAGTGGCTCAAATTCGGCAACCGAAAGCAAAGCCGGCAGTGCTGCAAAGATTTTCCACGCAGCGAATTCGCGTGACAGTGGATCCTGGCCGGGAACATTGGGTAAGTCAGCAACTGTCTGGTCCCATATCCATGATGCTGCCAGTGGGTATTTGATATTCGCAGCGATGCCCTGGGTGCGCGCCAACTGCAGATTCAACCAGCGCGCCATCGCCATGTTCGGCACGATGATCAGTTCAGGCGTGAATGGATCCTGCAAAGGCTGCGCGCGCAGCAACTCGGTAAGGTGCTGCTGCAGCGCTTCAACCTGATTTGAACTGACAAGATGCAGAGGCATTATGCAGGTCGCGTCGATTGATTAACGATCATTGTCCCACAGGACGCCCTTGATCCGGTTTGCTGTAATCACAAACACCTTCCGGGAATACCTGCTTCAATTGAGATATCTCGGTACTGCCTGGCGTCCAGTTACCATAGGTGCCATCGCTCAATGCATTATCGACAGGCTTGAGGGCGCATTTAAATACGCTGCCTTCAATAGGGCCACCTGCCACTATTCGCGAGGTTGTATAGGTTTTGAATGCCTGCGTGCATGGTCCGGCAGCACGATCGTCCAGAATACCATCCCAGACATTGTCCCCAGAGGCCAGCAGACTGCCATCAGTATTGAAGCAGCTGTCCACCGCACTGGCAGGACGATTCTCGCCGACACTCAGTTCCGGGTTGGCTTTAATGTTCATCACCCATTCGTGCAGAACATCCAGCGCCTGGTAGGTTTGATCAAAGGCCGTTTCCGGCCGTGCATCGGTAAACCATACCACCTGATTATCTGAGTTCCCCATGGTATTGCGGATGCGTTGCCGTCCGGAGAATGACTGATGGGTATTATGCATATCGAGAACATGTTCGAGATAATGCCGCCAGTCTATTACTGGAATATCCAGTCTGCCATCAAAGACCATGCCGGCATTGTAGGCCGCCTGCATTGCCTGAACATCGCCGCTGGTGCGCGGTGCTGGCGCATCGCCCTCGGACAGATTCATATTCCTGCGACTCCATGGATCAAAAGTCTCCGGGGTCACATCACCCAGATAGGGCGCTCCTTCCTGTACCATGTCACGTGGATGTTTCCAGCCACCGATTTTTGCATTCAGATCGAGAAACTCCTCGGCAGTAATCAGACCTTCCACCAGCGCCTGCAGACCATACTGCACACCGACGTTATCCCACATGACCCGGGCATCGCCCTGCTCATCAACGCCGTAAATATTTTTCAGATCGTCGTAATGAGTCCACTTAACAGTGCTCATAATATCGGCGGGAACCATTTTCTGTTGTTCACGCACCTGCCCGTAATGGGGATTCATGCTCAGTGGTGTCAGCCCACGCCAGGCAGGAATGCATTCTGATGAACCAGGTGCTGTGCCATAACCCAGCTGACGCTTCACATCAGCCAGCGGATCCGGTCGGGCATCTGTTGAGTTGAATCCAATCAGCAGCGAACGATTTTCAGTAACATGCCATTTGGGATTATCTCGATCAGTCACATCCATATAATGTTCCAGCAATTCGCAATCACCGACATGAATTGTCTGGCTGACCATATCCGGATAGGAATATTGGGGAACGCCAGCATCAAGTAATCCCGGATGATTCTGAGCGTATACGTACTGCTGAATTGCACCGCCTGAACCGCCAATCGCGACAGTATAAAGCGGCTCACCAAAACGCTTGATGAAATGCTCTTTGACCATGACAGCAGTTTCACCGCCCACCTGCAGGTTGTAATGTTCACCCGTACGATTACCCGTTGAATACACTACTGCGTATCCAGTTCCCAGTGCTTCAGCAAGACGGGCGCGGTTAGCGTTCATGCGTCCTTGAAAGTGACCTACGCCAACTCCGCCTTCAAAATGATAGAGCAGCCGACCATTCCAGTTTTTAGTGTTTGGAGTCTGAGCAACATCGCCCAGTTCTGCCAACATTGCGTAGCTGTACAGGAAGCGATTGATGGTGCCGCGTTCCCAGCGCACTATGAAATCAACCGTGCGACCATCAACCAGCGTAGTCGTTGTCATGTCAGCTGGACGGGAACCATCTTCAGGCATCTTGACATAACCGTTGTCGCTACTCATATAGTGGTATTCAACGAAGGTCTCAACTGAACAGTCTTTACTGTAGCCGATCACTTCACCATTGCTGTCCAGCACGGGAAATCCCGAGGCCTCCTGATGATCAACAAGCGGCTGAACATTCCACTCCAGCACCGAGCTGCATACAAAAGGATACTGCTGGGGACCGGAGAACATGGGGCCGGTAATGGGATAGTTGGTTACTGCGACCGAGTCCAACAAGTCGCCGCCGCTGTTGGACAGAGAAATTTCGT
This sequence comes from Pseudohongiellaceae bacterium, assembly GCA_041689205.1. Lineage (GTDB taxonomy): Bacteria > Pseudomonadota > Gammaproteobacteria > Pseudomonadales > Pseudohongiellaceae > JAVVEG01. The sequence continues at coordinate 25,264 of JBDNGQ010000076.1, forward strand.
TCTCGCCATTGCGGAGCCCTGCAATTAATACTTCAAGACGGCCATTACGCAAATAAAAATTATCCGGGGCAGTTGCCTGTCCATTCACCTGAAAAGCAATCGTCTCAAGAGAATCGGGGGCGTTTTCACCGCTGACGGCAATAAGTACATCGCCACCACTCACCTGATCAGGTGCACTGGAAATAATCTGCATTTGGAGTGTTGGTAATTGCGGATCTGGTTCAGAGCTGTCTTGCTGACAGGCAGTCAAAGCTAATCCCACGGCACTGATCAACAGGGTCTTGCGGAAACTGTGGCGCATGAAAATTCCTCTTTTTGATTTTTTAATTATGGTCGGGCCTTAGCGGTTCAAATTTACACAATCGGCCATTCGAGAAATACTGCTTGAAGCTGTGTCTAAAACAAGATAAAGGCGGATTGCTACGTTATGCAAGTGCGGGACACCACATAGTAGCAGGTTTATGAAAATTGAATCCATTGTTGAATTATTTGGGTCTTCAGGAAAATTAGTGGGCGAAAATCAGCCTAAATCGGCACGACAATGAAGGAACCAGGTTAACAATGAGGGGTGCATCCTGCCCCCTGACTCTGTAATGATGTGAGTGCGAACAAACGTCAAGCAGAGA
>JBDNGQ010000077.1:0-9431 GCA_041689205.1 Pseudohongiellaceae bacterium
TAGGTGTCACCAGATTCGAGGTTGCTATTGGCGCTGCGGGCGTTGGGTTGCTTACGGGTTCTGCAGATGCTGTGGTCATATCAGGCGTCACCGGTTTGGTGTTCGCTGCTGCGGGCGTTGGGTTGCTTACGGGTTCTGCAGATGCTGTGGTTATACCAGGCGTCACCGGTTTGGCGTTCGCTGCTGCGGGCGCAGAGGAAAAGACCAGAGAACCTGTCGAGGGTGCGACTTGATCGGAAACAGCGCGCGTAATTGCCAGCGGAAGTGATGCAGATTCGCTTTCTGCTGGAGCTTGATTCTGAGTACTCCTTAGCGGATCACCTTCGCTACTGGAATTGCCTGAACGGGCCAGTGACCAGTGCTCGGCACTCAGAACCTGAGCGGCTATTGGAATGTCTGATGTTACGCTGCTGCTCCCGGGAGTGGGTGGGGACAGATTCGCGGTGGAGGGTTGTACAGAAATACGTGTGGTTAGCACCGAACGCCCGTTTAACAACTTTACGGTCTCAAACATCATTCTCGGATCAGCGTTGAGATCACCATCGAGGGGATTAGCGTAAGCAATGTAATCATCTGAACTCGGCAGATCCATGCCACTTTTGTTCAAAGTGGCAATCGCTGTGGCAACAGGCAAATCAGCCTGATGCGCCTGTGCTTTGTCCAGTAAAGTTAAAAAATCGGACTGGGGCGGCCCTGTATCGCGGGTAAGCCCGCTGTGCTTGATATCGCTTATCGATATCTTGCTGATAATGGAGCCCAAATTAAATTCTGGATGCATCTTCATGTCGCTGTGAACATTCCTGTTTCTGCTGGTTGCTCGGGTCTTATTAGGTCAACAAGCAATAAATATGCCAGCCTTTTCACTGACGGCCGAAACGCCTGTCAATATTGTATTTGACGATATTTGATTCATCCTGATGGCGGGACTCAAGTTTGACCTCCGCTGCCAGTCGGCTTTTGACTGCCACGGATTTAAGCTTGCTGTATTTATAAATTTCCTGACTGTGTCTAGCCAGCACCTGACGGTTCTCTGTAATAATCTCGGATAACTCTTCTTCTTCCGTTTGAAGGTTTTCTTTGATTTTGAATAGCTGCATCATATACGCGGGTATGCTCAAACTGCCCTCCTTGCCGGTGACAGTGCTGTCTACGTCCAGTTTCCGAGAGTACTCAGCGAGAATATCATCAAGATATTGTTTTTTTGCAGTAATGCGCTCGTACTGATCCAGGATATTCTTGAGGCGGGTTTTTGCCACCATGGAGCGCGACTCTTCTTTATTTATCAAGGCTTGCCAGATACTTTCTTTCATGGTTTGGTGTCCAGGATATTACTTAACAGCTGCCATGATTCGCGCATTGAATAGCTTTCGGCATCACGCTGCTGCAGGAATTTAACTATTTTGTGGTGGTGCGCAATTGCCTCATCTAGCTCTGGGTTGCTGTTGGTGTCATAGGCGCCAATCTGGATGAAATCCTCTTTCTCAGCGTACAAGGTCCATAACCGACGTAGTTTTTGCGCCAGACGGACCTTTTTTTCGTCAAGCAGCATGTTGGCAGCCCGCGAAATAGATCCCGTCAGGTCGATAGCCGGATAATGGGCAGCATCCGCCAGTGAGCGGCTGAGCATGATTTGCCCATCCAGAGAGGCGCGGGAGATATCCACAATGGGATCATTGCTGTCGTCGCCTTCTGCCAGCACCGTATAGAAACTGGTAATCGAGCCCACCCCGTTTTTGCCGACTCCAGGCCGTTCAATAAGATTCGGGAGCATGCTGAATACGGAGGGGGGATATCCCTTGGATGTGGGTGGTTCGCCCATTGCCAGTCCAACTTCGCGCTGTGCATGAGCTACCCGTGTCAAGCTGTCAAAGAGCAGCAGTACATGTTTGCCCTGATCCCGAAAATATTCGCTGATCAAGTGACTCAATTTTGCTGCCTTGATGCGAGCCACCGGTGAGGAATTCGCAGGCGCAGCAACCACTACCGAGCGCTCCATGCCCTCGCGACCCAGAGTATTGCTGATAAAATCCTGTACCTCTCTCCCGCGCTCGCCTATCAACGCGATTACCACCAGATCGGCGGCTGTATTTTTAGTAAGCATACCCAGCAGCACGCTTTTTCCGATACCCGATCCAGCAATTAGGCCAAGACGTTGGCCACGCCCGATGGTCAGCGCAGTATTGATAACTTTGATACCCGTATCGAGGATACTGTTTATCGGACCGCGTTCCATAGGATTAAGAGGCACTCCATCGAGGCTGGCACTTGACTCATAAGCAATAGATGGCCCCCGATCCAGTGGGTTGCCGAAACCATCAATTACCCGGCCGATTAGTTCGTCGCCAAGCCGTCCCAATGATTGTAGTGACTTGACTGACACTCGCGTCTCCGGTCCTAAGCCATCAATGCCGGCATAAGACATCAGAATCAGTGTTCGGTTAGAGAAACCAATAACCTCTGCCTCCAGACCGGCACTGCCATTCTCTGTTTCAAGAAGACATTGGGCGCCCACAGGCGCAATCACGCCTTCGACCTCAATGGTCGTCCCGGAAACCTTGGTAATCCTGCCATAGGCCCCAATTTCAGGTAGTTGGTAGTGTTTACTGTTTGCTTGGAAGTGCTCGTCCATCAATGCCGATAATCTCGGCAGGTCTTGCGTCCGGGCACGAATCACAGCGGCGTAACCTCGGCGGATACGACCACTTCAGACGATGGCAGTTTTTGTTCACTTAGCAGGGCATTGGTCAGAATCTGTAGTTTATGCCGCATGGTTTCATCAATTTCCGTATAACCCATTGCCAGTTTCAGATCACCGGGCTTTAAGGATTTATCTTTGATGAAGTTGACGGATTCGCTGTGGGATGCCTGCAGCGCCTGGGTTAACTCAAAATCCTGCAGGCTTATGCGAATGTTGATTCTGTCATTACCATGACGGCGAATTTCTTTGATGCAGCGCTCTGCAAGGTCACTGATAAAATCCTGGCTGTGGATCAATTCAACGCGCAAGGCCTGTTCTGCTATAAAAACAGCCAGATTAACCAGTGCTGTGTACTGACCTTGCACATCAATATGTTGGTGATTAAGCGAGTCAATCAAACTTTCAAGTTCCCGCTCCTGTGTCTGTATTTGATCCAGCAATTGCTGACGGGCCTGCTGGTAACCTGCATCAAATGCAGTTTTGCGAACGCTCGCGAGCTCCGTCTTCGAGAGAGTTTCCCCGCAGTCTTCAGCGCTCTGCTCAACGGACTGCTCCGCATCTGCCGGATGCTCATCATGAGTCAGATCACTCTCCTCCAAGGCTGTGTTATGCGGGACCTGTTCATCTTGCACCAATGTGTCGGGTGCCGCGCCGCCTAGCGCCAGCCTGCGAGGCTTCCAGGGTGCGAATTCGACAGCCAGATCTGGCTTATTATCCTGTGGCTTCATGGCATATTGCCTGGACTCACGGTCAGCGGACAGTAGCTGATTGAGTTTCCAGTCGATGTTTGACAGCGGCTGATCAGACAAAGTCGTCTCCCCGGCCTGCCAGCACAATATCGCCTTTGTCCGAAAGCTTACGCGCTATACGCATGATTGCTTTCTGTGCGGCTTCTACATCGGTAATTCGCAGTGGACCCTTGGCTTCCATTTCGTCGAGGAACATAACTCGAGCTCGCTGTGACATATTGGCCATGAACTTGTCCTTGACCATTTCGTCAGCCCCCTTGAACGCAGTCATTAACTGTTCGTTGTCGATATTGCGCATCAAAGTCTGGATGCTGCGATTATCAAGTCCGCTCAGATTATCGAAGGTGAACATATTGTCCTGAATCTTCATTGCCAGCTCTTCGTCAAGCTGTAACACCCCGTCCATAATCTTGCCTTCCAGTTCGACCTTGGTGAAGTTCATGATCTTAGCTGCAGTTTTAACGCCGCCGAAGTTGGAGGACTTCGCACTTGAGCTGCTGGAGAACTGCTGCTTCATAATGGTTTCGAGTTCGTCCATAGCGGTGGGCTGCACCGTATCGAGCATGGCGATACGTTGAATAACTTCGGGTCGCTGTTCGGGTAACAGAAAATTCAGCACATCGGCAGCAATATCGTACTCAAGCACAGACATGATGATCGCGATAATTTGCGGGTGTTCACCCTGGATCATTTCTGCAATTGAGCGAGCATCCATCCAGCGCAGTATTTCAAGGCCTTTGCTTGATGAACCGGGCATGATTCTGCCTAGAATAGTAGCAGCTTTGTCTGCTCCGAGTGCACGCTTGAACACATTTTCCACGTAGTCAGCAGTGCCAAGACCCAGACTGGTTTGTTTCTTGATAGTTCCTACGAAATCGTTAAGCACGATGTTGACGCTTTCCTGCGAAAGATCAGCTACGGACACCATGCATGCGCCTAATGCCTGCACTTCGCGCGGAGACAGGTAGCGAACAATATCGGCTGCCTGTTGTTCGCCGAGCAGCAGCATGATAACCGCTGCCCGGTCTGTTGTTGACATCAGCTCGAGCTCTTCCAGCACGTTATCAGGCAGTTGCGGCTGACTTTCGGCTGGGATTTTATCGTCTTTTTTGGGGGCGGCCATGGTGATCTCGTAACATCAAGCTGGTTTGATAAGTTTCTTCAGAACGTTGGCAACGCGTGCAGAATCCTCCGCCACCAGCAACCGTATAAGCGCCACCTTGTCGTCGTAGGTGTTTGCAGTATCCAGCATATCTGCGGAGATCGACGATTTCTTCGGACGCAGCTTCGCTTTGATTTCATCCAGACCTGCAGTATCACCAGACGTCAGCATGGCTAGTTCTGCAGGGCTCAGGTCATCTTCGTTGAGCGTTTCGTCGCTGAGCTCAAGTGTTTCTATTTTTTCTGGTAGATAGAGTTTTACAACAGGCCGGATCACAATCACCATGAATAGTATAAAAAGCGCAGCAACCAGCGCATATTTTATCAGGGACATGATGGAAGGGTCTTCGTAAAACGCCTGCTGGTTCTCGATAATTTCAACAGGGTGAAAGCGTGAGCTGATAATATTAATTATATCGCCACGCGCTTCATTGTAGCCAATGGCTGCCCGCACCAGACTGTTGAGTTTTTCCAGATAGGCTTGCTGATAGTTGGCAGCCTCGGCTTCGTCAGTGACTCCCGGCGGCACACTGGCTTCATTCAAGGCGCTCTCGTTGATCGCAATAGCCAACGAAATTCGACTGAGCACACCGGCTTGATTCTTTACGTGACGAATCGATCGGTCCAATTCATAATTGCGAGTGGTCTGGCTGCTTCTGATTTGGCCGCTCTGGTCGACAGCTGCACCTACACCTGCGGCAGCCTCATTAGCCAGAAGAAGAGTGTCATTTGGTGCTACATTGGTAGTTCCACCGGGCACACCTTCCGCCACTGCGTTAGTGGACATGTCGACACGTACCATTTCCGAACGAGAAAGTGGCCCGCTGCCATTACCATCAAACTCCTCAAAGGTTGATTCCAACTGTGTAAAATCCATAGTGATATCGATATTGGTGCTGATATTCGCTAGGCCCAGCAGAGATGTTAAAAGACCATCAACCCGATTTTTGTACATATCTTCTACAGACTGCAGGTAAGTCAGCTCTTCAGTAGCTTGCGACAAGCTGCCAGTGCTTGAGTTGGTCAGCAGATTGCCGTTGTGATCGACTACCGATACGTCGGTGGAGGCCAAGTAGGGCACGCTGGAGGCAACCAGATTTATAATAGCCTGAACTTGGGGTTGACTGACACTGCGCCCCGAGAATGGCGTGACGACTACCGATGCTTTGCTCGGGGCTCGGTTGCGGATAAAAGAACTCTGTCTTGGGGTTGCTAGGTGCACCCGTGCAGATTGAATGGTGGAAATACGGACTATACTTTTGGCCAGTTCATTTTCGATGGAAGCATTGTATCGGGCCTCCTCCATAAATTGACTGGTAGTCATTGATGATTGTTCATTGAAGAATTCCAGGGAGCCGGTATTGGCATCTCTGGGCAATCCCAATGAGGCCAGCGCCATGCGGGCGTCGTAGTACCTGTCCACTGGCACTGACAGTGCGCCGGTAGCGCTATCGAGTCGCACGGGGATAGTGGCGCCCAGAAGCCCCTGCATAGATTCGGAGCGATCAACTTCGCTCATGTCAGGATAGAGGGTGCGGTACTCTCCGCCGTCGATCCACATGTAAATCATAAGCAGAACAATAAATATCAGCATGACGCTGATGGCGGGCAAGGATTTCCTAACTAGGGGTTGCGATATAATCTCTTTTACCGTGGGATACCCTGCAGATTTTGCGGGCAGCCCCTGCGAATCCCTAATTGCTGGATAGTTGCTGCCCGAGTCTTTGTTCATCAGGGGTTGGTTTGTTTGCGGCCCCGTGTTTGAATCTTGTACGATATCCATAATTATTCCTAGCGCTTATCAGACGGGCATGTTCATGATGTCTTCGTAAGCTTTCATCACTTTATTTCGCACCTGCAGAGTTGCTTCAAACGCCAGTGAAGATTTTTGCATGGACAGCACAACGTCAGTCAGCTCAACATCTTCACCGGCCTCAAACCGTGCGATCATAGACTTCGAATTGAATTGCAGCTGGCTAACGCCATCCAGAGAGTTTTTCAGTGCATTGGTCATCGTGCTCGCGAAGTTAACGCTGCCAATACCGCTGGTTTCTGTCGCACTTCCGGCAATTTCACTGCGAACCTGTTGGATGGTTGACTGGTATTTTTGAATTTGTGCCAGCAGGAACTGAGTGCTGGAATCATTTGCAATTTTCATCATGTTCTCTCTTATCTCGCGTATGCATCAGGAACGCGATGTCCATCTACACGGTACATTTGTAATTTATGGCGTAAGGTTCGCTGGCTGATGCCTAGCTGTTTAGCGGCATCAGCCCGGGTTCTGGATGCGCGCAATGCCGATAGGATGCTTCGGAATTCCACATTTTGCACCGATTCGTACAGCGCAGACTCTGATGACAGAGCTCTCTCCCGGACGTGCTGATTGACAGACTCGGTCATTAAGCTGGCGCCAGGCGAACAGGCGGTCTGGTCAATCTCATCAACACAGTCAAAGATCATTTCATCGGCAGTCATCAGGTCCGTGTCACTGAGAATCAGCGCGCGGGATATAACATTTTCCAGTTCGCGGATATTACCTGGCCAGCTGTGCCTCAGCAGTTTGTCGATGGCACACTCAGACAGCTCAGGCAACTGCGCGCGGGTGCTGTATTTTTGTATCATTAGACAGGCCAGAGGCTTTATGTCCAGTGGGCGGTTTGCCAGTCTAGGCATATTGAATTTAAATGCACTCAGGCGGTAATACAAATCTTCCCGGAAGCGGTGATTTTTAATCTCTTCCTGCAGATTCACATTGGTTGCTGCAACCACTCGTACGTTGACGTCGATCTGCCGGGTGCCGCCGATACGTGTGATCTTTCTCTCCTGCAATGCCCGCAGAATCTTGGGTTGCAGCTCAATGGGCATTTCCCCGATTTCGTCCAGGAAAAGCGTGCCATTGTGTGCCTGTTCAAAAAATCCCGGCGTGCTTGAGGTCGCGTTGGTGAATGCGCCCTTTTCGTGCCCGAACAAAAGATTTTCAGCCAGTGATGTTGGTATGGCAGCACAGTTAACAGGTACGAAGGGGCCGTTTGCGTTGTTAGAGGTCTCATGGATGACCTTGGCCAAGATCTCTTTGCCTGAGCCGGTCGGACCAGTAATCAGTACGGGTATATTGGCGGCTGCAACCCGACAGGCCAATGCGAATATCTTTGCGCTCTCTGGGTCGAGAAACACAAACGGTTGCTTGTCTGATGGGTCTTGTTCACTCATGGCATCAACGCTCGATCAAATATTTTCCGATATTGGAGATACCAAGCAATTTACGGGCCATTTTTTAAGCCATTGAAATTAAATAATTTTTTTGGAGGTTGTTAATTTATTGACAACAATCTGTGCTTTGTCACAAATTTGACCAAGAAAAGGGCTGAGTGAATTTCCTATGCTGGGACTGTTTGCGGGATTATAAGAAACTTGAGGAAATGTTGTAGCGAGCCATTTTCTGAATCAAGGTAGTGCGTTGCAATTGCAGTAGTGTCGCTGCTTTAGATATGCTGAGATCTGACTGAGTCAGCGCTGCTTTAATCAACTGAATTTCAATATCAGCAATGATTTGTTTTGAAGCAATGCCGGTATTGGGGAGTATTCCCACTGAACTGCACAGGCGAAGAACATCTTCAATCGTTTCTGGTTTGGTGAACTCTTCTGCTGGCATGCAATCGTCATTTGGTGCCTCAAAATCTATGTGATGATCCCGGTATTTATCGTCGACCACCAGCTTATGTTGAGCCACAATATTGTTTAACTGCTCAGATAATGCGTACATTGGTACATTGCTAATGTCTATCTGCTGGCCGCCGTAAAGCACGCTAAAACGCATGATCAGATTGGAAATTTCTCGTACATTGCCCGGCCACGCATATTCTTGTAGAATTTCTGCGGATTGTGGCGTGAACGTAATGGGTCGCCTCTCCCCATTGGCATGTTTCTTTGCAAAGAAATGGCAAAAGTGCGGGATGTCTTCTTTTCTTTCGCGAACGGGTGGTATTGCCAGCGGAATCACGTTAAGCCGGTGGTAAAGATCTTCGCGAAATGTACCTTCAGCAACCATTGCATTCAGGTTGCGATGGGTTGCCGCGATAATGCGCACATTAATGGCTTTTGATCTGCCACCGCCCAGCGGTTCGACAACCCTGTCTTCGAGGACTCGAAGCATTTTTGGCTGCAGCTCCAGTGGCATGTCGCCAATTTCGTCCAGAAAGAGTGTGCCGCCGCTGGCAAGTTCAAGGCGTCCGATTCGGTCTGACGATGCCCCGGTAAATGAGCCTTTAGTGTACCCAAACAGTTCGCTTTCGAGCAAGGAAGCAGGAATTGCCGCGCAATTTATTGGTACTAGTGGCCCTTCATTGCGGGAGGAATTCTGATGCAACTCGCGGCATAATACTTCTTTGCCCGTACCAGTTTCCCCAAGAATCAAAACTGAGGCATCGCTTCGCGCACACACCAACATCAGCTGTTTGAGCTGAACCATGGCGGCATTGTTACCCAAATAAAAACGTGTTGCGTTTGCCATAGTTGAGAAGACTAAAAAGGGGTGAAGATTCTGTTTAAACACCCAATAACGCAAAGGGGGCCTGTAACAATTGCAGTCTATGGCAGTCTAATGCTTTCCAAAAATCATCCGAGGAAAATTGCAAGAGCAAGATTAACATGGTTTATGGAAAATGTAACTGCGCTTTGCGCCGATGTTAGTGCCAAGTAGTAATGTCCCCTATCTCCCAAATAGAAATGTCCCCTGAGTGATTACACTCAGCGCCTGTAAAAACCAGAGGCGGGCATTTTTGAATGGATAAGATGATGAGTCAAAAGGAAGCAATACGGGCGCA
>JBDNGQ010000078.1:0-8750 GCA_041689205.1 Pseudohongiellaceae bacterium
AGCTCCAAATTTATACCATGATCGCCAAAGCCCATAAGACGCGACAAAGGTTCCGGATCCTTCAGCACACGAGGGGAGGCATATGCGCTGTTTTTCACTATTTCCAAGGCCTGTTCCGGATCGTCTTTGTAACTGATCTGCACGGGAATCGCCAGCCGCACATTACGATCCATATAGCTCCAATTGATGACCTCAGAAGTAATCAAATTCTCATTCGGGATTAAGGTATCTACACCCTCGCGATTGCGCACCACAACATAGCGCGCTTTGAGTTCATGGACCCACCCAAATTTATCGCCAATGGTAATGACATCTCCCGGTTTGATGGAGCGATCCAGTACCAGGATGAAACCACTTATGAAATTAGAGGCGATGCGTTGCAGACCGAAACCGAGGCCGACGCCAAGTGCACCGCCGAAAATGGCCAGGGAGCTTAAGTCGATACCAACCGCATTGAGGGCCATCAGGAAGGCCAATGTAATCAGCAGGAAGCGGCTGAATTTTGAAATGCCCACCTGCATACTGGGAGAGATATGGACGGAGCGGCTCAAATAGTGACTAATAGCCTCCGACAACCAGATGGCGAGCGTGAAGGCCACACCGACTATCACTAAGAGTTGCACCACTGACAGCACTGAGATACGGGTGTCACCGAGTTGCATGGCCATGCTGTCCAGCACTGCCAGGATCTGCGTCAACCAGCCGAGCAAATGAAGTATCACCAGGCCCCACACTGTGAGCGCCAAGGCGTTCTCGGAGGACTTAAGGAGTGGGTTAACCGTAAACGCTTTGCGCAGCACATAGACGCTCAGGCGCACAATTCCGAGCGCAACCACAATAGGCACCGCTAAATCAAGCAGGAGCAGGGGCATGGCTTCACGCTCGATGATTGCTCTTCCACTGACTAATACAGCGAGCACCGAGACTGGAAATAGCAAACGTTGTGCGCTTCGCACTGCGAGATGGCGGAATCCCGTGCCGGCGCTTCTTTGCTCCAAGACCGCCTGTAAGCGGCGATTGAGAAATGTTGCGGCACCAATGGCCAGTAGAATTATGAGCACCTGCCACCAAAACTGAGCGGTCATGGCCTGAGCCAGCAGTTCTTGGAAATAGCGATTCAATTGTTCAATCATGCGTTGCTGCTCCAGCTAGTAAGGCGTTGCTCAGGTCTTGCCGCCGCCAGTGGGTACGAGCCGAATACGTTTGCCGATCCAATTCAGTGCAGGCATTCGTGTTCCCGAGAGGTTCTCTATTCTTGTAGTGGCGGTAGCTTATCACTTGCGGGTCAGGCCCGTAAGCTGGAGGATAGACATGGTTCCACAACGAGGAGGCAAAGGGCCTGATTCTGAGAATAATACCCGCCAGGATGTTTAATCTGAGAATAATGGTCGGTAAGTTTTGAATCCAAAGAAAATGCGGGCATATTTCTTTTAGTGACCATGAGCGCGATCTTTAATCTGATCGATTGTAACCCAAAAAAGAAAGCGCTCCCAGGCCAGTTACCCCAGCAAGCCATCCAGCAGACCGATATTGGCGCTGTCGGGAAAGACTGCGCTATCAAGCGACTGCAGCGAGTAACCCATGTGCCGGTGGAGTACGGTCTTGAACAGACTGCGCAGATCCGTGCTTGCCTGCAGGTCGCGGCCTTCATGCAGATCGCGTTCGGCAAGCCCCGGCCATTCACCCAGCAGCGATTGCGCAGAGCGTTGCAGCGACAGCGCGCCACCGGCGACCAGTGCGAGACCTCCCGTCCCGTGATCAGTGCCAAGCGTCCCGTTTACCTGCACGGTACGACCAAATTCGGTGACTATCATCACTACGGTGTTCGTCCAGTTGGCACCCAGGCCCTGCTGCAGTCGGGACACGCCCTCGTCCAGCTCGTTGAACCTTCTTGCCAGCAGACCCTGCGCATTGCCCTGATTGGCATGCGTATCCCAGCCGTCGCTTTCCAACACCACAATATTGGGTCCCTGTGGCGTGTTCAGGAAATTGACGGCAGCATCAATCAGGACAGGAAATGCCGGGACCGGCCTGCGCTGCATACCAGTCTGCTCAGTGCCGGCAATCGTACTGGCGTGCACGGCCTGTTGCAGGCGCGGGCCGAGGAACTGATCCTCTGCATACAGGGTCAACAAGCGTTGCAAGGTGTCGTCGCTGAGCGTGGGCATTACCGGTGGCGTCCACGAGGCAACTTCTGCATGACCGCGCAACACCTGCGGGATCGCCTGCCCGATAGCCAGGCCCTGCTGCTTACCACTGGTCTGCAAAGCCCGATTCAACCAGCCGCTGGCGCTGCTGATCGGTGCAGCTGCGACATTGAAACCGTTTTCCAGCACCAGCTGCCCGTCAAAATGCGAACGCGACCGGTAGGGCGTGGCTACCGCATGCAGAATACCCAGTTGCCCCTTTCCGTAGAGCTGGAACAGATGGTTAAAGGATGGGTGCAAGGCGAAATGAGCGTCTAGTTTGTGTAATGAACTTTCTGTGGGGACCAAGGGCGCGCGCAGTCGGGCCAGTTGGACATCACTCCAGGGCACCACCGCAGATAGACCGTCCATACCACCGCGCAGAATGATCAGCACCATGCGTTGAGAACTGCCGGCATCGGTGGTCGCCCAACTCAGGCCGGACAGAGTGCTGGCGGCACTCAGTAACAAAGCGTTCTTCAGAAACTGACGTCGATTGCGGGATGTGAACGACATGATCAGGCTCTCCATTGAAATTGTGGGCTGCCAAACAACAGGGCGAGTCCTTGCGATGTGCTTTCCGCGCGACGAATGCTGTCATGCAGGGCTTCATCTGCCGGCAGCACCTGCGCGGCCAGGGCCAGTACATCCACCTGCGGCGCAATGCGCTGAGCGAGCTGATTGGCCCACTCCAGGCGCTTGATCAAGGCATCCGGGCCACCCCAATGCGCTGCTTCGTCTGGCCAGCCAGCCGGAGAAGGTGCGTTAAACGGCCGTTGATTGAAACTGGTCAGTGCCGTGGTCAGCTGATTGAGCGCTGCCGGATTCAAACGCAAGTCGGGCGTGGCGCGCAGCACGGACACCAGGTATTCCTCAGCGGATTTCAACTTCCGTAAAGCCGGGTTCCAGGCGTCATCCAGAGCGACCAGCGCCGTGTGCAGTGCCGGCAGATTGCCCTGCTGTTGCACGAATAGTTGGGCCAGATGATCGACGGCCGCAGGCGGCGGATCATCCGCTATAAAATGCCGTGCCAGTTTGAAGGCAATAAAGCGCGCGGTAGCTGGGTGTCTGGCAAGGTCGCGCAGCGCATTCTCACCCTGTTCTACACCCTGATTGGGGTAACGCTTGCCCAGCAGTGTTTGCGCACCGGGTTCATGAAACTGTGGGTTGAACTGAAAGGCACCGCTGGTACCAGAGCGAGTGGGCCAGTTGGTAGCGCCTCCTCGCACCGGCAGATCGACACCCCAGCCAGTCAGGACATTTGCCAAAGCGCCGACATCGCTCTGCTGATAGCCCCCATTGACGCCCAGGGTATGCAGTTCCAGCACCTCGCGGGCCAGATTCTCGTTCAGGCCGCGGTTGCGGCGTCGGCCGGCAGTGGAATTCGGTCCAATGGATTGTGCGTTGTCCAGATACATCAGCATGCAGGGATGCCTGAGCACCGCCAGCAGCATATCTTCGAACGAGCCTGCAAGCTGACTGCGAATAGCCTCATTCTCATACGCCACCGCTGTATTCATCAGCGTGGGTTTGTTGCCTGTGGTTGAGATGGTGAAGTGATTGGACCAGAACCGAACCAGACGTTCAGCAAAAGGTGCGTCGGTCTGCACGGCCACGGCCAGACGCTGGCTGTAATGATCCTGCTGCATTCGCCGACGCGAAAGCTGGTCGCGTCGCAGTGCTTCCTGCGCTTCCTGCGTTGCGCTCTGATTCTGCTGCATGCGGCGTCGTTCAAACAATTCGGTTGTCGCGGCGCTGAGCGACTCGGCTGCACTGGGCAGGCTCTGATAGCGATCGGGCAACCGCGAAATCGAACTCAGTTGCGCCAGCAGCCAGCCGCGCGGATCATGGCTGACCTGAACGAGTTCGCCTGGCCGCAGCCCGAGGCCGAAACGGTTGCCGGCAACATAAGGTGATAGCGCAGTCATGTCATGGTGCTCCCCGGGTTATTGAAATCAGGCTCTCCTGAGTGCTTACGTGGACAATCATAAAATCCGTCGATCTTGAACATCACAAAAAAGGGGGCAGAGTAGCAAGATGGTACTGTCTTTTTACTCTGACCCCATTTATCCTTCCCTGACCCCATTTATTTACCCCATTTATTTACTGACCCCATTTATTCAGTTTTCGAATTTCCACCGCGGTTAGTTTGTAAAACGGAACGAACATGAAACTCCCGCTTGTACTCTTGACTGTCTTGTTCTCCAACGCCTTGCTCCTTGCTCAGGAGGAGCAGGGTGGAGCGATTGAAGAGATTATTGTCATCTCTGAGCTTTCCAAACCAGCTCTTGAAGCCCAGATCATCGCCGTCGAAAATGATTTTTTCGGCCTTTTTAATGAGAAGAACGGTAATAAAAACCTCGATTTCGAGTGCCGGCGCGAAGTGGCTACGGGCACTCACCTGCCGCAGCGCGTATGTGAACCGGTTTTTCTGATTAAGGCACGCCTGGCTAACAACAGCAACTGGTCTGCCGGAACAGATATTCTGCTCACCCCGGACACATTGCAGGCGAGCCTGGCCAGGGATTACGAGAAGTTGAACGCTGCGTATGCAAAATTGCTAATGGATGACCCAAGGTTTTCCGAATTGGTCGCAATTCTGACTGCATTGCGCGCCCGAATGACCGAATTGCAGTAGTTAAAAAGCCCGATAGGTTGTTGGAACTATTAAATGTTGATTAAAAATTGACAACAGGGCGCGGAAGTTCGTAGCATCGCTGTGAGTAATTTAGCATCAAAGCGAAATCTAAAAATAAAAATACTAAAATACTAAAATAAGATCTATAACTTGTCAAAGAGAATACCTATATGTCTAGAAAAATCAGTCTACCTAAACGCAGTTTGCTTTATGTGGCAATTTCCACATCGTTACTACCATTTTCCGGAACCAGTCTGGCGCAAGACGCAGAGATAGAAGAAGTTATAGTCACTGGCTCGTTTATTCGTCGCACGGAAGGTTTCCGTGCTGCATCCCCCGTCACCCAGATTACTGCCGATGATATCGCCGCGGCAGGAACTCCCAATATGGGTGACGTGATACAGAACCTGAGTTTTAACCAGGGTACAGCTGTCTCTGCCAACGCCTTCACCGGCACCAGCAATATTGCCAGTTCTCTCAACCTGCGCGGTCTGGGTGCTGGTGCTACGCTGGACTTGATTGATGGCATGCGTGTTGTTTCATCCAACGTGAACGCGATGCTTCCACAAATTGCCATTCAGCGCTTGGACATTGTAACTGACGGTGCTGCTGCGCTTTACGGATCAGAAGCCGTGGCCGGGGTGGTCAACTTCGTACCAATTAAATCCTATGATGGTTTGAAGCTTGAGAGCATGAGCCAGCAAGACGGTCGCGGCGATTATAACGATGTCGATTTTTCTGCTTTGTTTGGTACCGAAATCGGTGGTTTTGATTTTGTTGTGGCCGCTAACTGGCGCGAACACAGTCGGCTGGAAATGCGCGACCGTCCGGAAACGCTGCTGTCGGCATTTGTCTGGTCAAGCACCGCAACTCCCGGTGACTATCGAGTTCCTCTCCGTGACGCCAACGGCGCACTGCGCACTGGCACCGGTTCCACAGCGACCAGGTCCGACCCGCTTTGCGGTCAAAACGGTCTCGGCGACCCTACACTGCATGATGACCCCTCCAAAATAGGCAATGGCAAATTCGGTTTCAAGCGAAGCGCGACCGATTGCGCCTATGACTATGGCGAATTCTGGGACTACCGTTACCCCACCCAGCAGGGATCTCTGTTTACCAGTGCCTCTTATAATTTCGACAACGACATTTCGGCGAATGTGCAGTATTCCTACTCCAATGTGCGTCACGACGCACGCGGTTCACCCATTAACCCCGGTGGTCGTGTCTCTGAGCTGCCTGTAGTCCGTGGCGAAATCCCTGGTAACCCTTTCCGCGCAGTAAATTCACTGGGCCAGCCACTGTTTGCACGGGATGCCAACGGAGACGGTGTGCCGGATCGTAACGGTGGCATGTATGGCCCAGTCATTCTTGATCCAAGCGGAATACCCTTTAATGAAGACGTGGCTTTTGTTTCCTGGCGCCCCTGGGCCAAACACGGCACCCTGCCCTCTATCTTCAACAGCGATGGCAGTTCACCACGTGACGGCCTGACTTTTGGGCACCGCGTGGTAGCGCAGCTTGATTTCCCTGTGCCCTTTATCGAAGGTTGGGACGGTCATGCTGCCTATTTGTGGGGCAATAGCGTCAATAATGACAATGTCTACGAAGGCAGCTTTGGCGGCCTACTCCAGGGTTTGAACTGCGACGTTGCGAAAGATCGTAAATCCTGTTTCACTCCCTTTGCGAGTACCGATCCAGCCAATATGAATACCCAGGCTGTAGCGGACTCGACGGTGAATTTCGACCGTCAGCGCAACGAAGACCGTCTGCAAACCTTTGATCTGATACTCAACGGTGCTGTGCCACTCGGTGGTTTTGAATTGCCTGGCGGCGCCATAGCCGCGGCTGTCGGTTATCAGTTCCGCGAAACTCGTTTTGATGATCTACCTGCGGCATTCCAGATACTGAACGATCAGTGGATTGGTGCGAAAGCATCCCCTAACAGTGGTACTCGCGAGTCAGATTCTTACTTTGTCGAACTTGCAGTGCCACTCCTGAGTAATCTGGAACTGCAGTTGGCGGTACGTGATGAGTCATACAGCACTGGTCAAAGTTCGACTGATCCGAAATACGGTATTACCTACACACCGTTTGACAATTTAACCTTGCGTGCCACCAAGGGAACTTCCTTTATTGCACCGTCATTGGGTCAATTGCAAAGTCCACAAGCCTGTGGTCTGACCGGTCTCTCTGATCCATTCTCGACCTATAATGCCTTTACATCGACCTGTAGCCAGGGTAATCCGAATCTGGTGCCGGAATCCGCTGATACGCTCAGTGCCGGTTTTGACTGGGATATCATTGATGGCATGCGTTTGTCCTTGACCTACAGTGAAACCGACTTTCAGGATCGTATCGTAAGTACAGGTGCTCAGAGCATTCTGGCTACCGACTACTTTAACTACCAGCAGGCCAACAATGTGCCGGCTTCTCCGAAGCCCACCACTGCGCAGTTGGCAGCCTGGGTAGCGGATCCTCGTTCGGACAAACGCGTTTTGCGCGATCCTCTGTCGCCTGATCAGATCCTGCGCGTATTTAACAGCAGCTCAAATGCGTCCAGTATGCTGGTCAAAGCCTACGATTTGAACTACAACTACCGGTTTGAACTTCCTGAAGCGGTGGGCGGAGGCAATCTTGGATCGTTCACCTTTAATGTGGCAGCGACCTATCTGGATGATTATAGCTACCAGTTGAGCCCGGAATTAGCTGTGGTTCAGGCTGTTGGACGTCGCAACAGGGGCGTCGGAGCAGTACCTCCAATGCCACGCATAAAAGGTGATATTCGTTTTGGTTGGGTGAGAGGCCAACACAGTGCATCGCTGGTGTCGCATTATCTTCACAGCGTGAGCTACGACGGCTTTCAGGGTAGTCAGGTGCTGACCCGTCTGAATCCGCTGGTTGTACCGCGTAACGTTACTGAACTGCGCGTCTCGCACGTGGAAGATTTGGCCTACAATTACCGAGGAGTCGAAGCCCTGGGTGGTGAATTCAACTTTACCGTGGGCTCACGCAATGTGTTCGATCGACGTCCACAGCGCATGGCTGAACTCGGTGGTACCGAAGACCTGTTGTACGATGCGATGGGTCGCATGATCTACGCTCGAATCAGTTACGAGATGTAGCACCACCAATAACCAGAAGGTTGGTTAGCAAGGAAACGGCCTGCAATTGCAGGCCGTTTTTTTTTCCGGGGAAGGTGGCGATGCTCAGGGTCAAGTTTCGGGGCTAAGCGAATCGGCATCCAAAAATCACGGGTGCCCACGAGATGAAGGATGAACTGGAACTCTGGCGCGGCGCGTCACTTAATCCCGCTGCGGGAGTTTAATGTTTCAGGATGACGTATAGAGCGTAGATTATGCCAGGCACGAAGCCCTGCAGCGTGAGCAGGATACTCAGCCAGAATTGTCCTTTTAACCCCACCTCAAGGAAAACTCCCAGCGGTGGTAATAAAATGGCAAAAATAATTTTGATTGGATCGGTTGCAGTGACAGCCATTTGGATGACTTCCTTCATGCGAGTATGGTTCAGGTAGTTTTCAAGCTAACAGTGAGACACGTTAATATCTGTGCGCTATTACGCTTAGATTTTTCCCCAGCTACCCGAACCTGTCTCAAGTCGATACGCACTCACGGAACGTCGGCATGTTGAGCTTCCCGAATGATCTCGGCGCCATCTTCACCCAGCAGAAATCCCAGAGACACAAGCTCGCTGACATTGGCGATGACTGCGCTCATATAGTCGCTGTGTGTGGGATAAAGCTCGCTGAGTTTTTCACCGCTAAAGGGTATCTCATGGCCGGCGATACGGCAGAAGGACTCGCCGGTAGAGTTGCCGTTCCAGGTGCTGGTGGGCACATCGACATAGGGCGAACGTAAACCACCAATGACATTACCGTGTTCATCCAGCACCGGCTGGCCGTCGACCAC
>JBDNGQ010000079.1:0-14849 GCA_041689205.1 Pseudohongiellaceae bacterium
ACAGTTACCTCTCCCTCGATGCGGTCCAATACCACGTTATCAACACGCCACGGTGAACGTAGCCCCAAAATCTGCGCGTAAAGGTCTGTATCTCTCATGCCTGCAAGCTTAAACTACCCACTCAATGTGGTGAAGCCCCATCTATTTAGATTGCAAGCTGGCGAGACAACTTCCGGGGCAGTTATCCCGCAGAGCCCCAGTTGTGAATGCGCTGGTTCGGTGGAAGTTTACGCACAAATTTGAAATCTATTTAGATTGCAAGCTGGCGAGACAAAGGTCTATAGTCGAAGTAGGAGTACATTCAGATCTAATTGAACCAAGGAGAGGACTTAAAAATTGGATCCACAAAGAATATTGCTGTTAGTCAGCGGAATGACTCCACAGATTGTCACAGAGACTCTCTATGCCCTTTGCGTAAAGGCTGACTCTGTCTGGATTCCGGATGAAATCCATCTGATCACAACTGGTCAAGGCAGGAATAATGCTGTCCTTCAACTTTTAGAGGACAAAAAGCGTTTTTATCATTTTCTGAGTGACTACAACATCAGCAAACCTATCCGGTTTGATGAATCCACCATACATCTGATAAGAGATGCTCAAGGAAAAGAGCTGATGGATCTTCGCACGCCACAGGACAATGAGGCGGCTGCCGATACAATCACCGCTGCCATTCGAGGATTCACCCAGAACCAGGATTCCGAGTTACATGTGTCTTTGGCTGGCGGTCGAAAAACCATGGGTTTTTATGCCGGGTATGCGCTCTCGCTGTTTGGTCGGCCTCAGGATTGTCTCAGTCATGTGCTCGTGAGTGAGCATTACGAGTCACATTCCGACTTCTACTATCCAACCCCTTATAGAAAGGAAATCACTCTCCGCGATAACCGTTCGCTGGACGCCAGCCAAGCGCAGGTTTGGCTGGCAAAAATCCCTTTCGTGCGCCTCAGAAGCGGATTGCCGCAGAGCTTGCTGACCGGAAATCATGGTTTCAGCGAGACGGTCGAACTCGCCCGACTTGCAACCGAAAAGATGCAGCTGCGTCTTTGGCCATCCGAAGGACGGTTCGAGGTCAATGGAAAGGCCGGTCACTTGACCCCCGTACATACTGCACTGCTGCTCTGGGTCATCAAGTATTGCCAAATTAATGGTGTGCCAATTTCGCCCTTGGTGGATTATCAACTTAATAAGGAGTACGCCAGTGCATTACAGCAGACAGCCAACGATTACAACGTGTCCTTGAATCTGCGAACAGAAGAAAGCCTGAAGTCTGGTATGACTAGCACCTTCCTAGAATCAAATGTTTCGCGACTGAATGAGAGCCTGAGAAAGAATCTTGGCCGGCAACTGGCCGAGCGTTGCAAGCTTGCGAGTCGCACTTATCGCGGCAGGACAGGTTATGGTTTACCGGAAGATGTGGAAATCGAGTTGATGGAGGATGGCAGCCTCTGAGTGCCGTCGAAGCTCGCATGCCTACTGACAGTGGAAGCCAAAGATTCAGTTTGAATAACAAGGACAAGCTAATGAGCATGAAAACATTAGAGTACATCATCACATTCAACACGCCGGCCTTCCTTGGCAACGCCGAGCAGCAAGCGCAGTGGCGCACGCCTCCATTTAAAGCATTGTTGAGGCAATGGTGGCGTGTTGCCCTCGCAGCTGAAACCAATTTCAAGATCAGCGTCAATAACTTACGCCAGCAGGAAGGGATTCTTTTCGGAAACGCGGCTCTGACTCACGAAATTAACGGCAAAGATGTCGCCAATCACAGCAAGAGTAAGGTTCGAATTCGGTTGAGCAACGCCACCGGCAATGATGCATGGTCACCAGGCAGTCAATCAGGTGTTGCGCCGTTGCCTACTGGCCTTGACACCAGCTATGCATGGTTTGGCTTGGTCAATCGCGGTAGAGGTCTGCGTGACAAAAGCGGTATCAAGTCTGTCGGCCCGGAGAGTGTTCGGACGTTACGTCTCGCGATACCAGAAGAACAGCAGGAAATCTTCCAACAAGTAATGGCGCTAATCAATGCATTTGGTCTTGTCGGCAGTCGCAGCCGGGGCGGCTGGGGTTCATTAAGGGTTGATGGGGTCCATGACCTGGCATCCGACGAATTGCTGCATTACTCGCGGAGCCTTTCAGATTGTTTGAAGGGCGACTGGGCGATGTCACTCGCAAAGGATGATGTCGGATTATGCGTGTGGGAAAGCAAAATTGAATTCACTACATGGGATCAAGCAATGCGCTTTATTGCGATTCAACGAAAAAAAGTACGTACAGCTTTAAAAACGGATACTGATCTAAGGCCAGCGTTGGGTTTCGCGACGCCCGGGCGAATGCCAAGCCCGCTTCGATGGAAAGTCAAAAAAAATCAAGCTGACAAACTGGCAGTTCGGGTATTCGCTTTGCCCCACGATATTCCTGAAGACGCTAAAAAGAGCCTGTCGCCTGAGAGATTAGTTGCCGCGTGGAGCATCGTGACCAAGGTACTTGACAGCCCGGAACTCAGTTTAGAGAGATTGGAAAAAAGGATTACACGATGACAGAGCATAAAGTCACAACACTCTGGCAAACCAAACTCCATGCCCGTTTGCATGACCCTGCTGAAAAGGCTTTGGTTTTGCTGCGCGATCCGGCTGGCCATGAAGGCGGCACATCACGCGTGCTGTGGCGACTGGCGCGCGCCGAACAAATCTCTACATCAGAAATTATGAATAACGATAACGCCGATGTGCTGCACGCAGTCGCATTTTCAGATGGTATTGAGCTCACGACCTTCAAGACTGTCCAGCGAGCCGACTGGTGGGCGGCCGCTGCAGACCGTCCGCAATGGCCGATGCAGGAAATAAGCGTAACTACCAGGCAAGGTGAGCAAAAGACCTTGAGTGTGGCGTCCTGGGCACGAGTAAATTGGGCTAAAGAACCTTTCCTGATACATCCTCTGACCGGCGATCAGTTCAATCTTGGTAAGTATGGCGATCTGTCCAATACGGAATTTGATGATCTGAAAAACCGTAGCTTCAGCCACTTCTCAGCGCTACTTATGCGTGATGATGGCGTCACGAATTTTAAAAAATCCGTGCTTGCATACTGGCGTTTTGGACCAGAAGTTTCCGAGGTAATCGATAACAGCACAGTGGGTAAGCTGTGGAATCTATTGCCAGCAGACACGCGTGTACCAGACCATTCCATTTGGGATCACCTGGATCTGACTTCTGCGTTCGCCGGCGCCTTTGCAGCCGACCAGGACGGTGAGGCGGCGTTACTATCGCTGGCGATCGGCCCAGTACAGCCCTTCATCGCATCAGCTCGCAAAATGGATGACTTGTGGGCCGGTTCACATCTGCTGGCACGTTTGTCCTGGGAGGCGATGCGGGTAGTGTGTGATCAATTAGGGCCAGATGCCATTGTTTTCCCTCGCCTGCGGGGCGTGCCCATTGTGGACTTGTGGCTACGCGACGAGTGCCATTTACCAGCTCATCTTTTCGAAGATTGTGATTGGCAGAAAGGAAATACCGACAGCAATCCGTTGTTCTCGGCAGCCCTGCCTAACCGATTTGTTGC
Organism: Pseudohongiellaceae bacterium; assembly: GCA_041689205.1. Classification (GTDB taxonomy): domain Bacteria; phylum Pseudomonadota; class Gammaproteobacteria; order Pseudomonadales; family Pseudohongiellaceae; genus JAVVEG01. The sequence continues at coordinate 3,556 of JBDNGQ010000079.1, forward strand.
GGTAGTGCCGCGCAGTCAGGCGCGAGCCATTGCCGAGCAAGTGGAAAAGCAGATGCGAGCGTGGTTACAGAATCTTGGAGTGGAAGTTGTTGCCGCGCTGCTGAAAGAGGCGGGATACGCCGGACAGGAAGAGGAGATAGCCACCCCCTACGAACAGATGAAGGAGCAGCTCCAGGGTTTTCCCGAAGTGCATTGGGCGGCAGTGCCGTTTTCACTGATTAATCCGCGCAATAAAGCGAATCAGACTGATCTCGATGTCACACAATTGTCGGCTGCGATGGTACCGTTTTTTGAAGGCGGCGATGCGCCCGGTTTCCTGGACACTGCGGCCTGGCAGTTGCTGCAGAAAGAAATTGAATTGATTGATGCGCAGGGGAAGAAAACCGTTTTTTTCGAACCCAATCCGGGGGTGTTGTATCCGGCGGTGCATGACCTGGCTGAGCGTGTGCTGGCCGCGGCCAAAAGTACCCGCGCATTTGCGCAGACAAAACAGGAAGGCTGGCGCTGTTCCCTGACCGGTGAAACTGAATGGTTGACGACTGACAGGACTCAACTCCTTAAATCCTACCGCCAGCAGAAAGATACGCTTTGGGCCAAAGTGGCCGCAAAGAAACCAGCGTGGGCAAAGCCTGGTGAACATCTGGGAGCTTTGCCGGCCATCAAACGTCTATGGCCAACCTTGTTCAAAGAGGAGGTGGACAGAGCCTCGGGCAACACTGACAAGGGCATGGACCGTTTTGTGGTGTCCACACACACCATGGCGCTGGCGCATCAGATGTACAGTTGGCTTGAAAAAAACACAGAACTGCCATCTGGCGTGCAATCTGAAGTTGAAAACCAGCAGCGTGTCGCCCTACCCAGGAAACTTGCCAAAGTCGCGCTTCGTCATTCGCAGGGCAGCGCCCTTGCCCGCATTCCCGCCTGGCTGGATACGGCACGAGAGAGCGATAGCCAAGGTGAGTTTGACAGGGTGACTAAAGAGCTGAAAAAAATATTTGACAGCAAACCTGAAACCTACTACGGACTGTTATTGCTGGATGGCGATCGTATGGGCGCGTGGTTATCCGGTGGTGATGATTTTGCGATAACGTATCGGGACAGTTTTCATCCCAAAGTGCTGGCAGGGTTTGATCAACAGGCTCTGAAGCATTCACAGATCATGCAGTACGGGAAACAAAAACGCGCCTTATCACCCAACAGGCATCTTGCGATATCTGCGGCACTGAATGACTTTTCATTGACTGTAGTTCGTCATGTTGTAGAGAACGAATTCCTTGGGCGACTGATTTACGCAGGCGGTGACGACGTGTTTGCCATGTTACCCGTGACTGATCTGTTGCCTGCGATGCAACGCCTGAGATATGCCTACTCCGGACACGATCCAGAGCATGAGGGTGGCCGCGATCCTCAGGGTCTGACTTTGTTTAATGGCTTTGCCATCCTGAGTCAGGGTAAAAATCAGAAATTGATGCGCATGATGGGCACGCGAGCAACGGCGTCATGCGGAGCTGTCGTTGCTCATCATCAGGCGCCGTTATCGGCTGTGCGTCGAGAGTTGGAGATCGCTGAAAAGCGCGCCAAAAATGAAGGCGGGCGCGATGCATTCTCTATCACCATCATCAAGCGCTCTGGAGGCGCATTGCGTCTGACTGCCAAATGGGGAGAATCCGTAAAGCTGCTCTCCGAGCTGCGGAATTTTTTGGCGGAGCCCGGTGTTTCCCGCCGTGCCGTGTACAACACATTGGAATGGCTGACCGAGCAGCAACTACCTGAACCCACAGGAGACGGTGAGATGTTGCAGAGCCTGCTGCTTTATCAATTGTCCCGACAGGTTGAAGCTGGTGTCCGGGCTGATATTGACAAGCGATATGACATCGCGGGGTTGGCACGACGTTTAGTCAGCTTGGCAATGGCAGAAAATCGCTCGGATCAACAGAGTCAATCCCGCATCAAATGGTTACGCAACTTTTTGTCGGTAGCTGAATTTCTAGCCCGCGAGACACGCACAGGAGGTGATCAATGAGCGCTGCTCAGTACAGTTTTATCGAGCCACTTGACGTGCTGTATCTGCGCGGAAATAAACTGTTCGGAGATCCAGGCAGTTACGGTGAAAGCCTGATTCCGCCGTGGCCGTCAGTGGCTGCTGGTGCTGTGCGCTCCAAAATGCTGGCAGATGACTCAGTCGATTTGCGGGCTTTTGCTTCGGGGCATGTAAACCATCCTTATTTAGGAACCCCTGATCAGCCGGGCAGTTTTGTACTGCAAGGATTCTATGTGGCCCGAAAACAGAACGGGAAAGCGAGCATAGTCGTCGCCCCACCCGCGGATTTGGTGGTAAGCAGAACTGAGATCGGACAGTTGCGCCTGCAGCGACTTATACCGCAGCCAATTGACCTGGCTTCTTCTTTTCCATTGCCGGAACTACCTGTGTTGACCCAACAGGAGCGCACTAAACCTGAGAGTGGGTTGTGGCTGACGCAGGCAGGCTGGCAAGCCTATTTACAAGGGCGAACGCCAGATGCTGATCAGTTACTGAGAGCGTCCGATCTGTGGGCGCTTGACAGCCGCATCGGTATTGGTATGGATGCGGTCACTCGCACTGTTGAGCAGGGCAAGCTGTTTTCTGCACAAGCAGTTGCCATGAAACCCAACACCGGCTTTCTGATCGCAACATCAGGCTGTCAGCCACCGGTATCGGGATTGCTGCGCTTCGGTGGTGACGGCCGAGCTGCTCACATCAGTCCTGTTCAGATGGAGCTGCCGCAGCCGGACTACGAAGCGATTTGCACAGCGCGCCGCTGCCGCATCGTGTTGACCAGTCCCGGTCTGTTTGTCGAAGGCTGGAAACTGACAGGAGCCAATTTAGCCAGCAGCTTCTGTTTGGGAGGCGTCCGGGCAAGACTCGTGTCTGCTTGTGTGCCACGCGCTGAAACCGTGTCCGGCTGGGATCTAGCCAAGGGCCAACCAAAAGCAGCGCAGCGTGTTGCACCCACCGGTAGTGTGTACTGGCTGGATGAGCTGGAAGCTACCCCGGCGGCGCTTCGCAAGCTTGCCGAAACAGGTCTTTGGAGCGATCCGTGCGAGGATATGTCGCGTCGGGCTGAAGGATTTAATCAATTTACATTTGCGGCATATTGAAACAGCCGACAAACACAGGGAGACCACGATGTTTGAACAAAAATCTGCAGTGTTTCTTTACGCCATCAGTCCGGTCCATATGGGAGCCGGACAAGCTATTGATGTGATCGATAATCCCATACAGAGAGAACGCCATACCGGGCACCCGTGCCTTGCCGGCTCCGGCATCAAAGGTGCCGTGCGGCACAGTTTTGAATCCCTGGGCGGTCAGAAATCAGATATGAATCGCCTGTTTGGGCCCGACTCCAACAGCAGTGAAGGCTTGCATGCCGGTGCCATCAGTTTCGGTGATGCGCAGTTGGTGGCGTTGCCAGTGCGATCGCTGAAAGGCGGCTTTGTGTATGTGAGCTGCCCGCAGGCGCTGGCCCGCGCACAAAGGTTGTTGTCGTTAACGGGCATACAAGTCAAATGGCCTGCGTTGAGTGTCAGTGATCAGCATAGCCTGATCTGTAATGGCGATTTGTTGTCGAAGGAGAAGTTGCATCTGGAGGCTTTTCAATATCAGGCAAAGCAGTCGCCAGAGTTGAAAGAAATAGCCGCAGAGCTTGCGGCCTGGGCAATTCCTGAGGCACAAGAGTATGCGTTTTTCCGCAACAAGCTGGAAAACGATCTGGTGATTTTGTCTGACACCGATTTTGCCTATTTTTCCCGACACGCCATGGTGGTTGAGCCGCATGTCCGTATCGACCCCAATACCGGTACCGCGCAGGATGGCGGTTTGTTCTACACTGAAAATCTACCGCCGGAGTCAGTGTTGATTGCACCTGTTTTTGCCAGCCAGACGCGAACCGGCAATAAGGATAATCACCTGGACGCAATTGAAGTTCTGAGCCTGATCAAACAACGGATCAATGGCCGGCTGTTGCAGTTGGGCGGCGATGCGACAACCGGTCGTGGCCTGGTTGTGGCCAACGTGGTGGAGGGCTAAGTCATGGCGCAAACTCTGGAACAGCAACGGGCGCAGGATGCCTGGGAAAAAAGCAGCAAATACTCCAAAGAACACATCAAACTGGCCAAGGGGTTGCCAGCACTTATCATGAACAGCGGGTTAATGCAGGTGCTAGCGTTTTGCCACGAAAAAAAGGGTGCCCATCACGTTGTGGCGACGGACTTGAGGAGTTGGCTGGTTAAATCAATCTCCCGCACGGATGGTGACCCCGGTTTCGATAAATTCATGCAATCTCTGATGCAATTAGAACCCCAGGACTACCAAGCCATCAATGCTGAGGCCTTCGCTTGGCTAAAGTGGCTGCGGCAGATGGCTGCCGCTAGAAAAGGAGGCGAGTGATGCCCGCTGCCGTTCCCAACTATCTTGGACAGGAATTCAATACGGCGTCGCCCGGTTTGCGATTCGGCATGTACCTGGCGATTTGGAACCACGACTGGAGTAAACCCAAGGAGGTTTCCCCTGCGATCTGGCACGCCATGGCGCGTCTTAACGAAGATGACAAAAGCCGATTGGACGGGTTGATACGCCGTCAAAAGCTGCTAGCGAAGGCGGTGCAGGCTGACGCGGTATTAACGCTGGATGCAAAGGCGCTGGCGCCGTTTACAACGGGCCTTGGCAATGAGCACCCAACGGAAAATGGCTTTGCTTTTCTTAATCCTTATGGCTTGCCCTATCTGCCAGGCAGTGGTGTCAAAGGTGTTCTGCGGCAGGCGGCTCGTGAACTGGCTTCGGGTGAATGGGGCGAAAACTTTGGCTGGACTGACGACAAACGTTGGGGAATAAAGAAAGGCTCCAATTCGGCCATCATACTTTCGATAACTGACGTGCTGTTCGGCTCAGACTCCGATGATGCTGATCAGGAGCATGTAAGAGGGGTGTTGTCATTCTGGGACGTTATCCCAGCCATTCAGGGTGACGCCCTGCAGGTGGAGATCATGACTCCCCACCAAAAACACTATTATCAGGAAGGCGCCTCACCGCACGACTCCGGCCAGCCTTTGCCCCTGAAATTTCTGACAGTGCCACCGGGTTCCAGGTTTGCTTTCCATGTATTGTGTGACCTGAACAGGCTTCAGGACATCGCGCCGGAGCTTGCAAACCAAGGTCATTGGAAGGTATTACTTCAGGCTGCTTTCAATCATGCCTTTGATTGGCTGGGGTTCGGCGCCAAAACAGCCGTTGGCTATGGCGCATTTATAGAAGACCCAAACGCTAAAAAGGCCCGTGAAGATGAACAGGCCCGTAAACACGAAGAGGCACGCGCCGCAGCCGATGCCAATCGACTGGCAACACTCAGTCCGGAAGACCGTGAGTGGGAACTGGCTCAATTGGTGATCAGCGCATTCCGTGCTCAATACGAAGCTGCACATTCAGCCGGAGCCTTTAACCCGGGTGGTCCCTTTTCCCAACAGCGTCTGGGTTTTATAAAACAGGCTCTTGGTTGGGAGGAGTCACGCAGCCGCATCGCCGCTGCCGAGTTGTTGACCGAAACAGCAACCAAGGATTGGGGGCGTCCCGGCAAAAAAGAGCGTTGGAAAGAGCTTCAAGATGCTATTGCGATTCTGACAAGGGACTCATGAATAACAGCGTCCAAGCAGCGCGCGGGGAAGCGATTCTGATACTACCGGGTACGCTCCAGTTCAAAACACGCTGGTCGCCAGTCTGGCACCTAACAGGCAGCGGGGAATCGGTATGCTTACGATAGAACTTGCCCGCTATCGATTTTTTGTCGATGTCACCAAACCCATAGAGCTACTTGACTATGCTGGTTCGGCCTTGCGCGGCGCGTTCGGCCATGCGCTATTACGTGTGTGTGGTCTTTCTACCGATGACAGAGACTATCAAACACCGATTTTTCTTCAGAGTCCATATGTCACCGTTTTTGCGCCGCAGCAACCAGAGTCTGGCGTCAGTTTGAACAATTTGGCAACGCCGCCAGCACCCTATGTGATTGAGGCCCCGTTTGCAAAAAAGCAATGCTGGCAAGTTGGTGAGCAGTTCAGTTTTGACATGGTCGTGGGGGGTGAGGCGCTGCGTCACATCGAAGTCATAATACTCGCCTGGCGTCGTGCGTTTTTGCATGGTATCGGTAGCACTGATGGAACAGGGGAGCTAACAAATGTTGCATTTTTGCCTGCTGATTCGAAGCTACAAGTCATTTATGACACTGCTCGAAAAAGAGTCATCCGGCACCCCACTGCCCTTCACTCACCCGAATTTTCAGCGCCGATGGATGTTCATCTGCGCCTGCAAACTCCTTTAAGGATACAACAAAAAGGTAAAATAGCGGGCACCGGTGAACTCACTGCTTCACTGTTTCTTCGCAGTCTTATTCGCCGCGTGACTACACAACAGCAGATGCAGCAGATCAATGTGTGGCCACTTGAGCGTATTCGTGAACTTAACCATATTGCTGACAAGGTGGCGGACGAAAGGCGCCTGGCCTGGCAGGACTGGGGGCGTTATTCGTCGCGGCAAAAGCAGGTGATGAAACTTGGAGGGGTGACCGGCCATTGGTTGTTCAGGCAGGTGCCTGTTGAACTTCTACCTTTCCTGTTTCTGGGACAGTGGTTGCATGTTGGAAAAGAAACGGTTTTTGGGCTGGGAAAATATGAGTGGCTAACATCATCATGACAGACCAATAAAAATTAGTTAACGCGTTAAAGACGGAGATTCAGCTTCATGATCAGTACACATGTTTGTATGGTATCGGCTCAGGCCGCACCCAATTTGCTACCGCTGCTTGATGATCAGATGAAACCCAAAGAAGTGATCCTGCTGGTTACCGAGCAGATGAAGGGGCGCGCCGATCATCTGCGGGATGTAATAAAGCCGACCGGAGTAAAGGTAACTGTGCAGCCGTTTCTGGCAACCGGTGAGTTCCATAGTATGCAAATTCAGCTAGAGACCTTGATTAGTAGCTACCCAGAGGGCTCTATTGCGTTGAATGTGACAGGTGGAAACAAGTGGATGGCGATAACTGCACAGGAGGTATTCCGCTTCAATAACCAACCGGTTTTTTATGTTGACATCGAAACCGATCGCATCCTGTTTGTTGACAGTCAACGGGAACCTGTCGCGTTGACAGCACGCATCAAGTTAAAACAATACTTACAAGCATACGGGTATGATGTCATCGGTGAACAAACCAGCCCAAGTGGGCTAACCGATGATCAGCGGAATCTCTGTCATTACTTGGTGAACTTTGTGGATGAATGGGGAGGAGCCATTGGGCAGTTGAATTATTTGGCGAGTGAGGCGGAGCGGAAATCAACGCTGTCCATATCCCTGACATTGCTTAAGACACCGGATCGCGAGTTTGAATCGCTGTTGAAGCAGTGTCAAGGCGCCGGCATTCTTAGTGTTGACCAGAGCAGAAAACAAATCGCCTTCGCTGACAAGCAGGCGCGGTTCTTTGCCAACGGCGGATGGTTGGAAGAATATGTCAACTCCAGGCTCAATGAATTGAAATCTGAGGGTCTTTTGCAAGATAGCTCCCACCTTAATATGAAAATTTCCTCACCCAATGCAACTAACGAAGTAGATGTCGCATTCATGGCCGGCAACCGTCTCCATATCATCGAGTGCAAAACCCGGCGCCTCACAGGTCCAAATGCAGGCAGCGCAGGAACAGAGTCCTTGTACAAACTTGATTCCATCAGTGAATTGGGTGGACTGGCTACCCGCTCAATGCTGGTCAGTTATCGACCGCTGGGGTCCGCCGATAAACAGCGCGCAACTGACTTGCGCATCAAAGTGGTTGAAGGTCTTGAATTAAGAAACATAAAGTCAATTATGAAGGCCTGGATACGGGGTAAATAACCCGACTTCGCAAGCTTGCAGATTGTCAATACTGCCTGAAACTTTGTCAGAATGCTCCTGAGCTTTTGAATGAGTTTGCACATTGAGTGCGGCAGGGCAGTCTGCAGTAAATAAACGGACACTCATTCAAAAGTTCCTACCTTTGGGAGCTTTCTATGAAGTATCTGATCACGCGGCACCCTGGCGCTTTGCACTGGTTACAAGGCCAGATCTCAGAGCCATTTCACCATCTTACGCACATTTCTGATCTCGGTTTGATCCAGCCGGGTGATTGGGTCATTGGGTCTTTGCCGTTGCATTTGGTCGCCGATATTTGTGTCCGTGGTGCGCGTTATTTTCATATTGATGTGCATCTACCCGAGTCGTTGCGTGGTTGTGAACTGACAGCGCAGCAACTGACAGAACTTGATGCCGAGATTGTTGAATATACCGTGCGCGAGATGCCCGCCAGACACATTTGACCTGAGCGATCGAATCAACCTGGACTGAACAAATCGGAGAATCCGCATGATCAGAGAGCTCTATCTGGTGGCTTACGATATTCGGGAACCCAAACGACTACGTCGTATGTTGATCGTACTCAAGGAGTATGCCAGTGGCGGTCAAAAATCGGCGTTCGAATGCTATTTAACAGCCAGGGAGCGGAGAGAATTATTGAGCCGGGTAGAGCAGACCATGGATCAGGATGTTGATGCGCTTTTGGTCATAAGGCTAACGGACAGAGATGCTGTGGCAACATTGGGTGTCGCAGTTAAACCGGCAGATGAACTCTATACCTATCTTGGTTGAAACAGGGGCCTTATGCAGACGTTATTTATAGATCGTAAAGACAGCGAGGTAGACGTTGAGCGTGGTCGCTTACAGATCAAAATCCCAGGCGTGCGACCGAATTTTTCGATACCAACCAAAATGATTGAGATTGTGGTGATCAGCGCACCTGTCAGGTTTTCCTCAACCATGCTGACTCAGTTGACCGCAGAGGGCATAACCACCATTTTCATCAATCCCCGCAATCTTGAGGCGTGCACTATGACTCACGGGATGGCACACAATGCCGGCGAGCGCAGGTTGCTGCAATTTAAAGCCGTATCCAGCTCCGAACACCAATTGCGGTATGCAAGGGAGATGGTCAGAAACAAACTGCGCTCGCAGCGCGTAATGTTGAGCAAGGCCGCCCGCATGAGACCGGATAATCGGTACCAGTTGACGATCGGGATTTCGCGGCTTACGGCGCTGATAGATCGCCTTGAGGATCAAGCCAGCATTGCTTCGATACGCGGAATTGAAGGGGCGGCCGGTGCAGCCTACTTTGAGGCCTATCAAAGCCTGTTCGCACCGTCACTGGATTTCAACGGTCGCAATCGTAGACCACCTCAAGACCCGGTCAACGTGATTCTGTCCCTGACTTACACGTTAATACACGCGGACGCTGTTCGTGCTCTTTTCGCCACCGGATTTGATCCACTGCTGGGTGTTTATCATAAACCAGTTTTTGGTCGTGAGTCGCTGGCCTGCGATCTGGTTGAGTCATTCAGACCACTTGCCGATTACTGGATCTGGCAGATGTTTGCCAAAGAAAAACTGCGGGGTGATCACTTTACAATGGGACGGTCTAACTCAGATAAACCTTGTATGCTGGGTAAGGCAGGACGAGCAATCTACTACTCAAACTATGTATATGTGGCTAAAGCATGGCGCCGGCTGATGCGTCGCACGACTCGTCACTGGTTGGCACGAGTGCAAGCAGATTTTCCTCATGTCACGGAGGTAGCATGAGCCAGGTTGCAGCTACATGTCTGATCATTGACACACGCAAGCTGGCCGCCTTAGCGGTAGACGGTCCTGCACTCAAGGTCACGATGAAAACACAAAGTCCCAGACTTTTCCCATTCCGGCGCTTGTCACGAATACACGTTGTCGGTTCTATCAGGGATGGTGTCGATACTTTGTTGCATTGTGCTGAACAGCAAATACCCGTCGCTTTTTTTACTGTGAAAGGAAAGCTACGGTGTCAGATTTATTATCCGGTTTACGAGAGCAGCATACTAAGCCACTGGTTGGAGCATGTGGATTTTGATATTGAAATCCGGCAGATATATGACGATTGGTTGTGTCACCAGATGTTAAATGTGGTGTCTATTATTGGGTTCAACGAAGGCGCCAGAGAAAGACGGCTACAACTGTTGGATGAACGGCTGAGAAAGGGATGCAAACAGTACCTGACAAAGCAGGAATTTGAAGCTGCAATGGAATGGTTAAGCGGGATGCTATCTGCGCATCTATCTCAGTTGATTGTTGAGTATGGCCTGGCAAATCAAAGCCGCGGAAAACGTCGGTTAATGGCGGATATAAACCCGATCTGCGAAACCTGGCTGATGTTCTGCCTGGGTAATCAGGCTTGTAAACGGCGTTTACGGATTCATGTTCAATCAATGTCTGATTTGTACCAACAACACCACGATGAACTGGACTACTTTGTCCGGCGAATGCTGACGCAACTAGCCACCCGACTTGAGTCGATTGTGTAAGAATCCGCTATGGCGCACTATTTGATTTGTTATGACATTGCAGATCCGAAGCGCCTCGTAAGGGTTCATCGCCGGGCTGTCAGGCACGCTGCTTTTTTGCAGTATTCTGTATATTATCTGAACGGTTCATCAGATCAGTTACAAAATATGTTGAGCGAAATCCAAGACGTGATTGATAATGACGAAGATGATGTGCGAGCCTATACTGTTGAACCGCTCACTGATGCAATACAAATAGGTACCAGTTGGCTGCCAGAGGATATATTGCTGCAATGATATGGCTTTTTTGTGTACACCTTTCTAAATTTCATAGATTTCTGGAACTATATCTGGAAGTATCTGATATCTATTTGTTTTCCGCAGTCAGCAGTTTAAAAAAATGCCCCGCTGAAAGGGGATTAAGACCGATGCTACCGGTCGTATGTACTTCCTCTTTTACGTTTAAAAAAATGCCCCGCTGAAAGGGGATTAAGACGCGATAATTTGCATGGGTATTGCGGCAATTTTCTGTTTAAAAAAATGCCCCGCTGAAAGGGGATTAAGACCTTTCTACTTCATTGATATTCATACGTTTTCTTGTTTAAAAAAATGCCCCGCTGAAAGGGGATTAAGACTGCCTGTGCTTGCTGCAAATAACAGTGTTATCTAAGTTTAAAAAAATGCCCCGCTGAAAGGGGATTAAGACTCTACACGGCCAGCAACGGCGATGTTCCCGGTAGGTTTAAAAAAATGCCCCGCTGAAAGGGGATTAAGACTCATAGTGTCTCCCCACGTGGGTTCGGCTTATTGTTTAAAAAAATGCCCCGCTGAAAGGGGATTAAGACGGAGCTCTTGCCAGACTATCAAAACCCCGTTAG
>JBDNGQ010000080.1:0-14128 GCA_041689205.1 Pseudohongiellaceae bacterium
ATGGTTAAACGCACCAGCGATGCTGTCACGCTCCATACCCACCGTCATATAGCTCCACTCGTAGGTGAATTCCCGGCAAGTGCCACTGTTATTTCCGCGAGTATCAGACCGTGTACCAATAAAGAATGGCGTCCCGTCGGCCGAGGTCTGGCTGAAGCAGAGCGGATCAGTCAGCACCTGAGTGGGCGAACCACCTTCGGCAACATTGCGGGCAGTTACTGCCTGGTTGATATACGCCTGATTTATCTGGGAACCGAATGCCGGGTTAGACGCAGTAGCGCCTACGCTGCCAGGAGAACCACCAACGCCACCGGTAAATTCTGAATTCTCATCGAAGTAGTTAGCAAATTCGACCGGCACCGGATCGCGTCGGAACATTTCACCTGAAATAACAAAATGGCTATCTCCGCTGTCACTTGCCCAGCCGTAAATAGCGCTGGCCGTCTTATCAAACAAATCACCGGCTTTCTCGACACCTTGAATATCGCCATAAATTTCAAGGCCTTCGAACTGAGTGCGCATGATTACGTTGACCACACCAGCCACCGCATCAGAACCGTACAATGCCGAACCACCATCGGTCAGCACTTCAACTCGATCCACCATGACCAGTGGAATAGTATTGATGTCGACAAACTCGCCACCGCTGGGGGTAACTGTTGCCGCTGAGACCTGGCGCTTGCCATTGATCAGAGTCAATGTGGAGTTTTCACCCAGATTTCGCAGGTTAACATTGGCTGTACCTGAAAGGGTGCCCATGCCTGCAGTCCCCCCCTCTGCGCCTTCGTTAGTAATTGACCCGGAGTTTATTTCCAGGTTCTTGATCACGTCCCAGATCTGGGCTGCACCTTGAGCCTCAATGGACGTTCTGTCGACAACTGTCACCGGTGAAGGTGCGTCAAGTGGACTGCCTCTCAGATAGGAACCGGTAACAATTACCTCTTCTATCTCATCGGCCGCTTGCTGTGCGAACACGGGTAAACAGCTTATGCTGGATATTATCCCGGTCAGCAATAAATTCTTTTTCGGGTTACCAAACCAACTGGACATCGTATATCCCCCTCGAGATTTTTATTGTATTGCATGGTTATAGCTATTATTAGAAATGCCTTTCAATGCCAACCCGCACCATGCGTAATCAAAAAATGTGCGGTACTACAGAAATCTCCTAGACTCTAACCTAATCTCCCGGAGCAATGCAACAGCAGGAATGGGATCAATAGAACGACAGGCAGCCGACCTATGCAAAATGCCAGCTTAAAATCATTCAGGTTAATATTTACTATCACTGATTATTAAAATCAGGATTAGAGTAGAGGCATAAAAAAACGGCAGTGAATTGCTTCACTGCCGTTCATAATGGTTGAAACCTAGGCTACTCAGAATTGCATCAATGCCCGAGCGTAGATCCTGCGGCCACGGCCATCGAACACAACGGCATCGTAATTTTGGGCACCGTTGTAATGGAAGGGCAGAGTCGCATTGAACGCATCCAGCAGACCGAGTGTCACCGTAGTCGTTCCCAGATTGGGATTGACCCACTCATGCACATAGTTGTACTGCAGATCGACACCCGAATACATGTCAATATCCTCGTTCACGATGGAGCGCACGTAGTCATTGCCGTTATCATAGGTGTCCTGATATTGCAGGTTATCGTAGGAGCCCACGAAGCGGCCAATCACACTGGCACTGTGCCTCATGCTATTGCTTGTCCAGCTGAGACTGAGCGTCCCTTTCTTGTCCGGCAGCGAACGCACCATGCGGCCATCACCTGTGTTACCCGCTGCATCGAAGATGCCGGTTTCGCGCAGTCCCAACTCCATGCCAGGCACATCAATCAGTGTATACTGACGGACCCAGGTGAAGCTGCTGCTAACGCGGATGCGACCCCAGTCAGTATCCCAACGGTAACCAGCCCGCACGTCGACACCGTCAGAGACGATTTCACCGGCATTGATAGTGCCTGCGAAGATGGTGGTCAGACCGGCTGATGTGCTGCCTACTGTACGAACCACGTTGTCGACGCGATAGGTATTGGGGTTGACCACACAATCGAGACGAGACAGAGGTATCGCACCACCCTGCGCATTTTTGGATGCTGCAGGATCATTACCCCACTGCGCTGTCAGAGCAACCGGATCGCAGGGTGCAAACGGTAACAGTCCGGCATAGGCGGAACCCGGACTGGTGGCTAGTGTGCCGTTGTAGACATAATTGGCCGGATTAGCTGCAGCCACTTTGAAGGCTTCAATTTCATGCGCAATCGCCGATATGGATGGCTGTGGCATTACTCTGTCTTTAACTTCAAAACGCCAGAAATCAGCGTTGAAGTTGAAGCCATCAAGACGACCACCCGGGGTCCAGATAAAGCCGGTACTGTAGGTATTGGCATATTCATTCCCGACATTCGGCGCTGGTGCTCCTACCGTGTAGCTGCTATTGGGCCGCGCATTTTCATTGTTCGGCTCAAGCATACCAGAGCGCACTTCCTGATTGCGGATCGGATCACGGAAAGTCGCTCCACCCGCTTCCAGACCTTCCAGCATCAACGCCAGATTGGGCGCACGGAAGGATTGTGAGAAAGAGGCGCGCACCAACAGTTCATCAGTAGGGCGCCAACTCAGAGCCACTTTAGGTGTGAGTTCGCCTCCTATCGTGCCACCGTAATCCTCGTAACGCACTGCAATCTGAGATTCCACGTTATTCCAGAACGGCAGCGAGAACTCTGTAAATATTGCTTTCACGTTACGATCGTGGTTGTAATTGAAAATACACATCGAACATTCGTAATTATTACTGATGTAATGCATTTGATTGGGAGCTCCACCGACACCGAAGCGCTCGATACGCGACAATCCCGGCTGGTTCATCTGGGGGGCTCTGGATGAGACGTTCTGCATACGGTATTGGGCACCTACCGCGAACTGGGCCATGCCCCCACGCATATCTATCAACTCACCCGAAACCACCGCATCGATAACGCCCAGTTTGCCGCGCTTGTCAGCACGACGCACTGTCGGCAGCATCCAGTCGATCAACTCCTGGGAATTGGCCTTACCCGTCATCCGCGTGAGGAAGGGATTGTAGAACATGCATCCCCCTTGCCCATGGTTATTGCTGGTCAGCGCCAGTGATAGACTTTCCCGGGTGGTATGCACAAATCCGGGGAAGTATTTCTGGGTAGCAAACGCGAGAGTGGGTTGCGCCCAGGCGCCCAATGTCGTGAAGTTGAAATCAGAACGCCCATTGGGTACGCAGTTGGGTCCACCCAGACCATTGGCAGCCAGCTCTGTGCGGTCACGCTGGAAGGTCTTGTACTCCAGCTCGAAACTTGTACCACTCCACGCATAACTGACGTCGTAATTGAAACGTCGATTATTCAAGGCATAAAACTCGCCCTTCAAGCCAGCCTGAACGCCCAGTGTATTGGTCAGGTTCAGGTTATTAGTCGCACCTGTACGCGGTGCATTACCAATAACTGTGTTGGCCGACATGGGCACATTGGGGCCCCCATTTGCCAACGCCAGAGGTGAATTGGTAATAGTAGCTGCCGTGGGTTTAGTCAACCCCACCAGATTGGCAAAAGCACCCAGCTCCATGGTTGGTCCCAGGCCGAATGGCGCAACTGCATGTGCGCCAGGAGGCGCCAGGAACATGGATGGACCGCGCGTGCTGTACACACCACTGTCCGCTCGTTCAATGTCACTTTCCGAATACTGCACAAAGGAGTAAAACTGCGCCTTTTCGTTGAAGGTGTGATTAAAGGCTCCTGCCACACTTTGCCGTTCCATACCGACTGCCAGCAGACTCCATTGGTAGCTGTATTCACGACAGGTGGCGTTTGGTGAACCACGTGAGCTGGTATTGGTGCCGGTAAAAAATGGGGTACCGTCTGCCGAATTGAGGGAATGACACAGAGGGTCGGTGAAACGCTGGGTATTCGCGTTTCCCCCTTCAGCTCCTGCCTGTGCCATCAACGCCGTATTTACATAGGAAGTATTCAGGCGTGAACCAAACGCTGCGTTGGAAATCAAACTACCCAGACCACCTACCGAAGCACTGAACTCTGAATTGCCATCAAAGAAGCGGGCGTGCTCCAGCTCCACAGGATCACGCTGGAACATCTCGCCTGCCAGGACAAAGTGTGAGTCACCCGATTCGCTGGTCCAGCCCCAGATTATACTGCCGGTCTTGTCGAATCGATTGCCGGCCTTTTGAATACCTTGTATATCACCATAGATTTCCAGACCTTCGAACTGGGTACGCATGATGACGTTGACAGCACCGGCAACTGCATCCGATCCGTACAGCGCCGAACCGCCGTCGGTCAACACTTCGATACGATCGACCATCACCAGCGGGATGGTATTGATATCGACGAACTCGCCGCCAGAGGCTGTCACTGTAGCAGCAGAAACCTGGCGTTTGCCGTTGATCAGGGTTAATGTCGAGTTCTCGCCGAGGTTGCGAAGATTGACGTTCGCCGTACCTGACAAAGTGCCCATGGAAGCAGTACTGCCTTCAGCACCTTCATTGGTAATTGAGCCTGAGTTAATTTCAAGATTTTTGATGACATCCCATATCTGAGCGGCGCCCTGCGCCTCTATCGACGTCCTGTCGATTACCTGCACCGGAGATGGTGCGTCAAGCGGACTGCCTCTGAGATAAGAGCCGGTGACAACCACCTCTTTTATTTCTTCTTCTTCATCGGCATTCTGAGCAGTCTGAGCAAACACGGGCAAACAGCAGGTGCTGGTAATGACGCTCGTGAACACCAGGACTTTCTTTGGAAAACCAAAGTATCTGGACATGGGATATCCCCTCGTGATTAATATATCGTGCACGTTTTGTATTTATTATGTAGCGCAGTTCAATACTACTCCGCCCGATCACACTCGAAAATTCAGCAATTTTCGAGCGGAACCACAGGGAACTTTTTAGACTCTAAACTAAACACGATTCATAACGCAACGTGTTTTATTCATTGCAGATCAAAACTAAAAAATCACTAAAAAGCTTTATAAGCTCAATGAATACAATTTATCACTGAGGTTATGGTTACGAGGTTTTGAAGCCTTAAAAAAGCACAGAGGAATGATCAAAAGCAGAGCAGCGGGAATCTGTTATAATCTTTTCCTACCTTTTACCACTGATGTCTTGCTACGAATACGTCTGCTTAAATCCTGCTGGATACCCATGAAGAAAACGGTTCTGCTTTCACTTATTCTGATCAGTGTTGGATTACTGGCCGCACCTGCAATCGTCGGCCTGATAATCCGTGCGGCTGATGCTGAGATGTTACTGGCTCCGCTGGCCGCGCAAAGTCGGGCAAAGTTAACCCTCACATCTGTTAGTCTTGGGTGGTTTCAGACTCGAATGCAGTTTGATGTTGAACACCCACAGCTGCAGGATTTTTTGCCCGACACCAACCATTATCAGTTACATATGCGCATCAAACACGGGCCGTTACTATTTACCCGCCAGGGTCTGTTTGCAGGCCTGGCTTATGCTGAACTGGTTCCGGAATTGTCGGGGCCGGTCGCCGCCAGATTAAATACTTCGCCGGCGCTTGATCAGCTCCGGAATATCGAGCTGTCCGTAATGGCAGACTTTCAGCGAAACTGGCAGATCGATTTATTCGCAGAGTCTTTACAATTCCACTACCAACAGCGGCAAGTGTCGATCAGTGAGCTGGAAGGGAAACTGAAAATCTCCAGCTATAATGACTCTTCAGCTGGGCGAAGTTATGATTTACAGCAAACCCTTTCCATTTCTGCTATCCATTCTGAGACTCCTCTTGATGCGTTTAACGCTTATATCGAAATAAAGGGCCTCAGCAGCGAGCTGGTTTCCTCATATGCCGGTCTACTTGCCAATCCACCCCGCTCATCTGCGACACAACAGCTGCTAAGCGGGCTGGGTGATCAGGCAACACTGCTAATCCTGCAGAATCCCCTGCAAATTGACGCCGAAATTGCTATCAGCAGTTTTGGCGGGGAACATGCGGGGAATCTTGCTATACTGTGGCCCGGTTTACCTGAGCTCGCTCATCTGGATGATTTTCAGCTGCGCGATGCCATACGGAAACTGAAGGTGGACCTGCAACTGCTTGCTGATGAAGCCGCACTGCACAGAAGTCCCGTATCGCAGGCTTTGACGGCATATCAACAGCAAAAACTGGTGTATATCAGCAATGGCCAGGCCACGGTCACTGCTGCACTGAATGCCGGAACCCTGACCATCAATGAGCAGACGCTGTCATTGGAGCCATTCCTGAGCTTTTAAGCTGAGGCAAACGTATTTCCTTATATTCAAGCATATTCTTTGAGCACTCGGCCTTATGAGCAATACCAGACATCTGTTTTCCTACCCAAAATACTGGGCCGAATGCTTCGGAACTGCTCCTTATCTACCTATGTCCCGCGAAGAGATGGACGTTTTGGGCTGGGACAGCTGCGACATCATCATCGTAACGGCTGATGCCTATGTTGATCATCCCAGTTTTGGCATGGCCGTAATCGGGCGTCTGCTGGAAGCGCAGGGATTCAGAGTCGGTATTATTTCTCAACCGAGATGGGATTCTGCAGAAGATTTTAAAAAACTGGGAGCGCCAAATTTATACTTTGGCGTTACCGGCGGCAATATGGATTCGCTGATCAATCGTTATACTGCGGATCTGCGGATCCGCACGGATGATGCCTATACCCCCAATGCTGTGCCAGGTCAGCGTCCTGATCGTTCAGTCATCGTGTACAGCCAGCGCTGCCGTGAAGCTTACTATGACACGCCAATTGTCATCGGCGGCATCGAAGCCAGTCTCCGACGTATTGCGCAATACGATTACTGGAGCGATAAAGTACGCAGGTCAGTGCTGATTGATTCGAACGCAGATATTCTGCTGTTCGGCAATGCTGAACGGGCACTGGTCGAGCTGACTCATCAGGTCGCCAACGGTCGAAAAATCTCAGAACTCAGCGATCTTCGAGGCACCGCTATTCTTCGATCATCAGTCCCCGACGGATGGACTGAAATAGATTCAACGCGCATTGATTGGCCAAACCAGATCGATCAGATTCCCAATCCGTACGAATATCCGCACGATAAAAAGGAAATGGGCAGCTGTGCCACTGATGCCTCAACTGTGGTGACCACTGAGCCGGAAAAGACTGCTGATACCGTTTCCGCATTGCGTATTATTCCGATGCCATTGCAACGCAAAGCCGACTTCGATCAGAGCAAGGCCTACATCCGCCTGCCTTCATACAATAAGGTTAAAAACGATCCTGCCCTGTATGCTCATGCCTCACGCATACTGCATCAGGAAGCCAATCCGTATAACGCCAAAACCCTGGTACAGAAACACGATACTCAGGATGTCTGGGTGAATCCACCACCAATTCCATTGGAAACCGATGAGATGGATGGGGTGTTCGATCTGCCTTATCAACGGCGCCCACATCCCAGCTATGGGGAGGCGAAGATTCCCGCTTACGACATGATCAAAACCTCGGTTAACATCATGCGTGGTTGTTTTGGAGGCTGTACCTTCTGCTCGATCACTGAGCATGAGGGACGCATTATTCAAAGCCGTTCCGAAGAATCGATTCTGCGCGAGATTGAAAAAATCCGTGATCAGGTCCCGGGCTTCACTGGCACTATTTCGGATCTGGGCGGACCGACTGCGAATATGTATAAGCTCAACTGCAAGTCGCACGATATCCAGAAAAACTGCAAGCGACTGTCATGCGTTTACCCGACCATTTGTCAGCACCTGGAAACCGACCACAAGCCGACTACGCAGTTGTATCGCAAAGCACGCAGTCTGCCCGGAATAAAACGTGTCGCCATTGCGTCAGGTCTGCGCTATGACCTGGCTCTGCGCGATCCGGAATATATCGAAGAACTGGTGACCCACCATGTTGGCGGTTACTTAAAAATAGCCCCTGAGCACAGCGAAGAAAAAACGCTTTCAAAAATGATGAAACCGAGCATCAGCTCTTATGATGAATTCAAGCTTCTGTTTGATAAGTTCTCCGCAAAAGCTGGCAAAAAACAATATTTGATCCCCTATTTTATCGCGGCGCATCCAGGCTCCGATAATGAAGATATGCTGAATCTGGGATTGTGGTTAAAGAAAAATAAATTTCGTCCGGATCAGGTGCAGACTTTCTATCCTTCACCGATGGCACTGGCTACAGCGATGTATTACTCAGGCCGCAATCCGCTTAAAAAAGTGGGCTATAAAAGCGAGAAAGTCAGTGTCTGCAAAGACATCGAAGCGCGTCGATTACAGAAAGCTTTCCTGCGTTACCACGATGAGAAAAACTGGCCTTTGTTGCGTATTGCACTGAAGAAAATGGGTCGTGAAGACATGATCGGAGATTTGCCGCATCAACTGGTGCCAGCGGAAAAGCCAGCCGGGAAATTTATCGGCACACCTGGACAAAAACGAACTGTTGCGAAGCGAGCGCGCGCTCGCAGTTAATTGCTTCTCAATTGCGCTCAACAGTCCATGCTGTTGAGCGCAATGTTAAACCCCTACCGGAAGATTTACTTTTTCTTGTTTTTAAGTGCTTGTGCGAACAATGCTGCCATAGTCCCTTCCTGACGCTTGTTCTGAGCAGCAGCCGCAAAATCTTTCTTACGCCGCTCATCATCTTTTCCGGGCTTTTGTACGATACCCGCCCCCTTGTTATTTTTCTCCGCCGCAGGCAGTTCGCTGCTGAGCCGCATGGTCATCGCAATTCGTTTTCTGTCCAGATCGACTTCCAGAACTTTTACTTTAACAATATCCCCTGCCTTCACCACATCATGCGGACTACTGATAAATTTTTCAGACAGCGCCGAAATATGCACCAGTCCATCCTGATGCACACCCACATCAACGAATGCTCCGAAGTTAGTGACATTACTCACGGTACCCTCAAGTATCATGCCTGGCTGCAGATCACTGATTTTTTCTACCCCTTCTTTGAGCTCAGCAGTTTTGAACTCCGGTCGCGGATCGCGCCCTGGTTTATCAAGTTCCAGCAGAATATCGGTAATAGTCGGCAATCCGAATTCTGCAGTGACATAGTCCTGCGCTCGCAAGGATTTCAGGAAGCTGCTGTCACCAATAATCGAACGCACATCGCGCTGATTTTTTTTCGCTATCGCACTGACAATACCGTAGGACTCGGGATGCACGGCAGAGGCATCAAGAGGATTATCACTTTCCAGAATTCGCAGAAAACCTGCTGCCTGTTCAAAGGTTTTCTCACCAAAGCGTGGTACTTTTTTGAGATCGTTGCGGCTTTTAAATACGCCGTTAGTATTCCGGTATTCAATGATGTTATTGACCAGGGTCTGGCTGAGACCAGAGACCCGTTTCAGCAGCGGCACTGAAGCGGAATTAACATCAACACCGACCGCGTTAACGCAATCCTCCACGACTCCATCCAGACTGCGGGACAGTTTTACCTGACTGACATCGTGCTGATACTGCCCGACGCCAATCGACTTAGGTTCAATTTTAACGAGTTCAGACAATGGATCCTGAAGACGGCGGGCTATTGAAACCGCCCCACGAATAGTGACGTCAAGATCTGGAAATTCCAGCGCGGCGAGTTCGGATGCAGAATACACGGATGCGCCGGCCTCATTCACTATCACCCGCTTCAGACCAAGCTCCGGATGGGCTTTTATCAGCGCAGCAACAAACTGATCGGTTTCACGTGACGCTGTACCATTTCCGATACTGATCAACTCCACTTTATAACGCTGGCAGAGTCGCAGCAGGGTCTCGCCGGCTTCTTTAACTTTAAACAATGGTGCCGTGGGAAATATAGCGCCATGGTCGAGTACTTGCCCGGTCGCATCGACCACCGAAAGTTTTACACCGGTGCGCAAGCCGGGATCCAGACCGATAGTGACTTTCTTGCCGGCAGGAGCTGCCAGCAGCAGATCTTTGACGTTTTTGGCAAACACATCAATCGCCTCTTCCTCTGCCCTCTCCCTTATCTGAGTTAAAAAATCTGTCTGCAGGTGAGTCTGCAGGCGCACCCGCCAGGTCCAGCGCACCACTTCCTGCAGCCAGTTGTCTGCAGCCCGGCCTTGATGTCGAATATTCCAGAAACTGGCGATCAGCGCTTCACAAGGATGTTGCTCTGGAGCTTCGGTGCCTTCAGGAGGTTCAGGCAGGTCTACCTTTAACTGCAAAATTCCTTCTTTGCGGGCTCGAAATAACGCCATCGCACGGTGGGATGGAATTTTTTCCAGAGCTTCAGAAAAGCTGAAATAATCACGGTATTTGCTACCCTCCGCTTCTTTGCCGGGAACCAGTTCAGAAATAACCTGTGCCCGCTGCCAGAAATAGTCGCGTAACCTGCCGAGCAGCGCAGCATCTTCGCTGAACTGTTCAATAAGAATATGTTTGGCACCATCCAGAGCAGCTTTAACATCGGTCACAGCAAACTCTTCATTAATATACTGAGCAGCCAGTGTTTCCGGCACCAGAGACGGGTCAGCAAACAGCGCATCGGCCAGAGGCTGCAATCCGGCTTCCCGGGCAATCTGAGCTTTGGTGCGGCGTTTAAGTTTGTAGGGAAGATAAAGATCTTCCAATTCAGTTTTCGTTAGCGCAGCACGAATCTGCTGCTCCAGACCCGGTGTCAGCTTATCCTGCTCTTTGATGCTTTTAATAATTGTATCGCGACGCTCTTCCAATTCTCGCAGATAAACCAGTCGCTCCTGCAACTTGCGAAGCTGAGTATCATCAAGCCCGCCGGTAACCTCCTTCCGATAACGCGATATAAAGGGCACTGTGGCACCTTCATCAAGCAAAGCTACAGCGGCAGCAACCTGGGCGGGAACAGCAGCTATTTCATGGGCGATTTGATCGTACATCAGAGACATAGAGGTGCTCTTGAGAATTTTGTCAGGGAATTTTATTCCGAAATCTGAGCTCTGCTTGTCAGGGCTCTATTCAGGTTTTTCGCTGTCCACATCCGCCGGCGGGGTTTTGTGACCAGTTTTAGCAATGACAAACTCAACATAGGTCAGCAGACCACGCAGAATACTCAACTCCATCCGATCGGGTCTGATGCGATTGAACATGCGGCGCATCCGCGTCATCAGCAGACGCGGATTTTCCGGGTCGTGAAACTTCAGGTCAACCATTACCTGCTCAAGATGAGTATAAAAATATTCCATTTGCTCACCGGTCGCTTTGACTATGTCCCAGTAAGCTTCCTCCCCGTCTGCCGGGTGAGGGGCTGGGGCTGGAGATTCAGAATCAGCAGGATATTCAATTTCAGGACCGGAGCGCTGATAGCCCTGATCCCTTTGCAGCATGGCCAGTCGCAATTCATAGCTGAGCACCATAACCGCAGCGGCCAGATTCAATGAACTGTACTCGTCGTCAGCGGGAATCTGGACGTGGAAATGACACAACTGCAACTCGTCATTACTCAACCCGGTATCTTCACGCCCAAACACCAGCGCCACTTTGCTGCTGCTACTTTCAGAAATAATCTGCTCAGCACACTGAGTGGGGTTGAGCACCGGCCAGGGAATTTTTCGCGAACGGGCACTCGTACCGATAACCAATGTGCAATCTGCTACCGCCTCTGCCAGCGTTGCAGTAAGCACAGCATTATCGAGAATATCCAGAGCAGCTTTGGCTCGACCAATTGCAACCCCGCTGGGAAAATCACGTGGCTCAACCAGCGTCAAATGGCGAAGCCCCATGTTTTTCATGGCCCGGGCGGCGGCACCGATATTGCCCGGATGCGAGGTATTGACCAGCACTATACGGATATTGCTGAAATCAAGTGCCTTGAAAGAGCCATCAGCATTCGGCAGTGCTGATCTGGGGTGCGTTTTTTTCATGAGTCATCGGTATCCATTGAGGCAGCGCGCGATTATAGCAGCTAAACCAGCACTGGTTTATCCACAATTTTGCGCCGCATGAGATTCCACAGGACGGCATCATGGGTTATTTGCTATGATTGCGCGCTAAATCGTCCGATGACCTGGAAGCACCTGAACACTATGCATGCGATTGTTAATATTGCCCTGAGAGCCGCTCGCGACGCCGCTGAGTTGATCGCCCGTAACAGCGAACGACTCGACCGGGTCAAAATCCTTGAACAGCAGGGTAATCGATCCATTACCAATATGGAGCGAGATTCTGATCGCACGATTATCTATCACCTGCAAAAGGCTTATCCTGATTTCGGCATAGAATCGCGTCTCTCCGGAACCATCCAAGGCAAAGACAGTAATAACACCTGGCTGATAGATGGGCTCAGTGGCAGCGCGAATGCTAATAAAGGCTACACCCATTTTTGCGTCTCGGTGGCCTTGAAAACTGCAGACCGGGTTTGTCACGGCGTACTGGTTAATCCACTTACCCGCGAAGAGTTTACAGCCAGTCGCGGCAGTGGCGCGCAACTCAATGCTTCCCGCCTGCGTGGCAGTAAAAGCGAGACCCTTGCGGCTGGTTTTGTCTCTCTGGATGCCGAACCTGGCAGTGATGCAGAGAATAAACTGCTGCTGGACATGCAAGCCAGACTGCTGGCCATGCAGACCAATATTCGACTGGGCGGATGTGCAGCACTTGATCTGGCCTATGTCGCTGCTGGCAAACTTGACGCAGGCTGGACTCGCGAAACAGATCCCTGCACCTTATCTGCAGCCTTATTGATACTTCAGGAAGCAGGTGCGCTGGTCAGCGATGCAACAGGTAATCCGATAACCTCAGGCAGCAGTGAACTGATTTTTGCCAATGCTCGATGCTTTAAACAACTCCTGCAACTGCGGCAGTCCTTGTAATTATAATAAGATAAAACATGCTGATATGAATTCACGGCATAACCTGGTCGAGGGAGAAATTTCCAAAACATTAATTAGCATGACCATGCCGGTGATTCTGGGCATGCTTATGCTGTTCAGTTTCAATCTGGTTGATACTTTTTTTATCAGCAGACTGGGGACCGAACCTCTTTCGGCAATCAGCTTCACATTTCCAGTTACTTTTTCAATACTCAGCCTGGCAATAGGACTTGGGATTGGCACCTCTGCTGTGGTCGCCAAATATCTGGGACGCGGCGACCATGAAAAAGCCAAACAGGCATCCACGGTTACCAGCTATACCTCCATGGGCGTCACCTTAATTCTAGCGCTGGTGGCTTATCTGCTGATGGATCAAACCTTTCTGCTGCTGGGCGCTGATCAATCTCTGCTGCCCCAGATCCGCCAATACATGACTATCTGGCTGCCTGCCAGTATGCTTCTGGTTGGAATCATGACCGCCAACAGCATCCTGCGTGCCTGCGGCGATACCCGCACACCAAGCATTGTGATGGCTGCTGCAGGGCTGATAAATGCCATTCTCGACCCGATACTGATCTTTGGACTCGGCCCCTTCCCGGCTATGGGGATTCAGGGTGCAGCGCTGGCAACTGCCATTTCATGGGCAATTGGTTTTGCTTATATCTTCTACAGTCTTTATCGCCATGAACTTATCTTCAGAGGAATTCCCAGCCTGCAGGTATTCCGCTCTTCGAGTCGGGAGATGCTGCGAATAGGCATACCTGCATCAGGAGCCAATATGCTTACCCCTGTAGCCGCTGGCATCATGACAGCGATAGCTGCCACCTATGGTCCGGAGACTGTCGCAGCATTCGGGGTTGGCTCACGTTTGGAATCTATTGCCATTCTGCTGGTACTGGCCTTATCGACCACATTACCCCCCTTTATCAGCCAGAACTTTGGCGCGGGACGCATGGAGCGGATTCGTGATGCTTACCGCCTGGCTCTAAAGTTTGTGCTGCTGTGGCAACTGCTGATTTATCTGCTGATGGCCTCAACGAGCACGCTGATAGCAAGGGTGTTCACACAGAATGAAATCGTAATAGACGCGATCAGTATCTACATCTGGATACTGCCGCTCGGATATGGCTTACAGGGGGTAATTATTCTGACTAATTCAGCGTTGAATGCGCTGCACAAACCAATGCTTGCTCTATATCTGAGCCTGATGCGCTTTTTCGTGTTTTACATTCCGCTGGCCTGGATTGGCAGTTACTACTTTGGCCTCATCGGTTTTTTTGCCGGTGCCTTTTTGGGCAATCTGTTGATGGCG
>JBDNGQ010000081.1:0-34040 GCA_041689205.1 Pseudohongiellaceae bacterium
AGTCGACAAGAAGTGGGAGATGCTGCGTAATTCCGCACACAGCATCTGGATGCCGACCATCGACAAGGTGGTAGACATCAACCCGAAAAGCGGACAATTCACGTGCTACTAAACCGGACAGTTCTACTTGCTACTAACAGTGCTAATCATAAGTTCCCATGCGGTTGCAGGTCTTTTTTTGCTGCTTATTTATAGATTTGCAGCAATGATGGTGTGTGAAAGGATGCCAGTTAAAAACTAACCAGGGTATAATCCGCCGCCTTGGGGAACTGCCGATATAAACTGTAGCCGTCCCCGTCAATTTGAAGTAAGAGGGTCGAGCACCATAATGCCAATCTATGAATACCAATGTACTAAATGTGGGCATCACCTGGAGGCGTTACAGAAGATCAGTGATGCGCCGTTGAAAGACTGCCCGGCTTGTGTCTCCGCTGACTTGACCCGGCTGGTATCGGCCAGCAGTTTCCGTTTGAAGGGTGGAGGCTGGTATGAGACAGACTTTAAAACCGGTAGCAAGCGTCATGGGACTCAAACCGATTCAACCGATTCGGGAGCTGCTGACAAGTCTGCCAAACCAGAATCCGCGAAAACTACTCCCGCAAAAGAAACCACAGCGGTTCCTGCGGGAGTTGCTGCATCCCAAAAGAATGTCAGCACATCAAGTAACAGCACTGCAGCGTCGGAATAAACCTCTGCAGACACATGAAAAAACTTACCAGGTAACAGGAACTCAGTATGCGCAGCCATTATTGCGGGGAATTAAACGAATCATTCGTAGGCCAGACCGTAACTCTTTGTGGCTGGGTGCACCGGCGTCGTGACCATGGTGGAGTGATATTTCTGGACCTGCGCGATCGGGAAGGGATCACACAACTGGTTTTTGATCCGGACAGCCAGGCAAGCTTTTCAGCTGCTGAACAGGTGCGAAGTGAATACGTGTTGCAGGTTACCGGGCTCGTTCGAGCTCGTCCTGAAGGCACGATAAATGCCGAAATGAGTACCGGTGCTATTGAAATGCTTGGTCAACAGCTGGTCATTCTAAATACAGCAAAGACGCCACCATTCCAGTTGGATGAACATGCCGACGTTGGTGAAGACGTCCGTCTGCGTTACCGTTACATTGATCTGCGACGTCCGGAAATGATGGCGCGCCTGCAGTTCCGCTCGAAAGTTACCAATACCATTCGTAACTATCTGGACAGTAACGGCTTCCTGGACATAGAAACACCAATTCTGACCCGAGCGACTCCTGAGGGTGCGCGAGATTATCTGGTGCCAAGCCGCACTCATCCTGGTCATTTCTTTGCACTGCCACAGTCGCCGCAGTTGTTCAAACAGCTATTGATGGTGGCTGGCATGGATCGTTATTATCAAGTAGCGAAGTGCTTTCGCGATGAGGATCTTCGAGCAGATCGTCAACCTGAATTTACTCAGATAGATATTGAAACCTCGTTCATGAACGAGGATCAGATTATGGCAGTCACTGAAGAGATGATCAGGCAGATTTTTGCGAAGCATCTGGACGTTGATCTGGGTGCGTTTCCCCGAATGACATTTGCTGATGCCATGCGGCGGTTTGGTTCAGACAAGCCGGATCTGCGTATTGCGATGGAGCTGGTTGATATTGCAGATCTGATGCAAGGCGTCGACTTTAAAGTATTCAGTGGTCCGGCAAATGATGCCGGTTCTCGCGTAGCAGCATTGCGAGTGCCTGGTGGCGGCAGCCTGAGCAGGAAAGAAATTGACGATTACACCCGCTTTATTGCTATCTATGGCGCTAAAGGTCTGGCATGGATCAAGGTGAATGATCTTTCAGCAGGAATCGAAGGACTGCAATCACCGATTATTAAATTTATGCCTGAACAAGTAGTTTTTGATGTGCTTAAACGTCTTGGTGCAGCCACTGGTGA
Organism: Pseudohongiellaceae bacterium; assembly: GCA_041689205.1. GTDB lineage: Bacteria > Pseudomonadota > Gammaproteobacteria > Pseudomonadales > Pseudohongiellaceae > JAVVEG01. The sequence goes on from JBDNGQ010000081.1 coordinate 1,911, forward strand.
TATTATTTTCTTCGGTGCTGACAAAACTAAAATAGTCAATGAATCCATTGGCGCACTGCGACTGAAAGTGGGCGCAGATCTGGGTATGATAAAAGCCGCCTGGGCTCCGATGTGGGTTGTTGATTTCCCAATGTTTGAGGAAGCCAGTGATGGCAGTATAAATTCCCTGCATCACCCATTCACAGCGCCGCTTTGCAATCCAGATGAGCTGAAGCAGAATCCATTAGGCGCATTATCCCGCGCCTACGACATGGTGTTGAACGGCACAGAGCTCGGCGGCGGTTCTATCAGAATTAACCAGCAACAGATGCAGCAGGCGGTATTTGAAGTGCTGGGTATCGGTCCGGAAGAGGCGGATGAAAAATTCGGTTTCCTGCTGACCGCACTTGCTTCCGGTTGTCCTCCGCATGGTGGCATTGCCTTTGGTCTTGATCGGTTAATAATGCTGATGACCGGAGCTACGTCGATTCGGGAAGTTATCGCATTTCCGAAAACACAGTCGGCTGCCTGTCCACTAACAGATGCGCCAGGGCTGGTATCTGTTGAGCAGCTGCGTGAGCTCAATATCAGGCTGCAGGAAAGAAAATCAGAAAAAACAGCTTAAGCGCCAGAGAGCAGGGGGTGTCGTTATGGCAGGGCACAGCAAATGGGCCAATATCAAACACAAGAAAGCCAGAGTGGACGCCAAAAGAGGCAAAGTATTCACCAAGCTTATTCGAGAGCTTACTGTTGCTGCAAGACTAGGCGGAGACCAGGTTTCGGATAACCCCAGATTACGAGCTGCCGTAGATGAGGCACTTGGCGCTAACATGACGCGCGATACGATTGATCGCGCAATTGCCCGCGGCGCCGGTACTACAGAAAGTGAAAACCTTGAAGAGCTGGTGTACGAAGGCTACGGTCCTGGTGGCGTCGCTATTCTGCTGGAAACACTGACGGATAATAAAAATCGCACGGTCGCTGAAGTGCGCCATGGCTTCAACAAGCATGGTGGTAATTTGGGAACAAATGGTTCTGTTTCATACCTGTTTGAGAAAAAGGGTTATATCAGTCTGCCCGCGGGCGTTGATGAAGATGCAGTGCTCGAAGTGGCACTGGATGCTGGCGCGGATGATGTAGTAACGCAGAGTGATGGCAGTGTGGAAATTACTACCAGTATGGAAAAGCTGGGTGCTGTCAAAGATGTTTTGCTGGCAGCAGGGTTTCGTGTGCAGGATTCTGCAATAACCATGCTGGCATCCACAGAAGCGGATATTGATCTGGACACCGCTGAGAAGCTGCTGCCTCTGATGGAACATCTGGAGGATCTGGATGATGTCCAGAAGGTTTACACAAATGCCCGAATTTCCGATGAAGTCATGACGCGTCTGCAGCAGGGTTAGTTGCAGTAGAGAATGTTCCATGTTCTGATGCGCCAGATTAAATCGAGAGTGGCAGTACAGGCAACGAACGCGACAGCAGTAGCTGTCTGAGCGCTCACTAAAGGACGTACCATGGCTTTGATTCTGGGCATAGATCCCGGCTCCCGCCTTACCGGTTACGGCATTATCAATGCTGTCGGGAACCGACTTGAATACGTCAGTTGTGGCTGCCTGCGACTCAGCACTGGCAGTCACAGTGAACGGTTAAAGCAGATATTTGATGGAATTGGAGCTGTTATTGAGGAGTTCTCTCCGCAGGAATCAGCGATAGAAGAAGTTTTTCTGGGTAAAAGTGTTTCGTCAGCGCTTAAACTGGGGCAGGCACGCGGCAGCGCAATGGTTGCCTGTCTGCACCATGATCTGCCGGTATCTGAGTATGCTGCGAGAGCTGTAAAGCAGTCACTGATCGGCAACGGCAACGCCGATAAGTTACAGGTAGAGCACATGGTTAAAGTGTTGCTGGGTATCTCAGGTAAATTACAGGAAGACGCAGGGGACGCTCTTGCTATCGCTATCTGTCATGCTAATACTCAAAAAAGTCTGCTGCGGATTGTGCAGGCGTCTTCATTTCGTAAAGGTCGTTTCCAGATATAAAAGGTGGCTTAAGTGATAGGCAGAATTCGCGGATTATTACTGGAAAAGAAAGCCCCTGACATACTTGTAGAAGTGCAGGGGGTGGCCTATGAATTGCAGGCCCCCATGAGTACATTTTATCAATTACCTGCAGTTGGAAATGAACTGACTCTGCATACTCACTTTGTGGTCCGTGAGGACGCGCAGTTGCTGTATGGATTTTATAATTTGCAGGAGCGGGTGCTATTCCGCAGTTTGATTAAAGTCAGTGGAGTAGGGCCGAAGATGGCGTTAGCAATTCTGTCCGGAATGGCCGTGGATGATTTTGTTCGTACCGTGCACAACAATGATATTGCAGCTATGGTGCGGATGCCCGGAATCGGCAGAAAAACAGCTGAACGCCTTATTGTTGAAATGCGAGATCGTTTGAAAGACTGGCATGACAATGCGCCTGAGAAGGCCGCTACACCAGCCAGTATCCAGCATTCGGAGGAACGTAAGATGTCTGCGGATGCAGAAACAGCATTGGTGGCTTTGGGTTATAAACCTCAGGAAGCAGCGCGTGTGGTAATGCAGATACTCAAATTGAACACCGACCTGAGCAGTAGTGAAGAATTAATCCGTCTGGCACTCAGGAGCATGGCATGATAAGCAATGACGAGCGCGCTATCAGCCCGCAGATAACCGTACACGAACAGTCAATTGATCGCGCCATACGGCCATTGAGCCTGATGGATTACATCGGCCAGAACGATGTAAAGGCACAAATGGATATTTTCATCAGTGCCGCAAAAAATCGCCGGGAAGCGCTTGATCATACCCTTATCTTCGGCCCGCCTGGTCTGGGTAAAACAACGCTGGCCCACATCATCGCTAATGAGTTGCAGGTATCACTTAAAGCCACTTCCGGGCCGGTGCTCGAAAAAGCCGGTGATCTGGCAGCAATGCTGACCAATCTGGAAGAGGGTGATGTGCTCTTTATTGATGAGATTCATCGCCTGAGTCCGGCCATTGAGGAGATTCTTTATCCGGCCATGGAGGACTATCAGTTAGACATTATGATTGGCGAAGGTCCGTCAGCCCGGTCGATCAAGTTGGACTTGCCACCGTTTACTCTGGTCGGAGCTACCACCAGAGCAGGCTTGCTGACATCGCCATTGCGTGACAGGTTTGGCATCATTCAGCGCCTGGAGTTTTACTCAGTAGATGAGCTGAGTACCATTGTTACCCGTTCAGCCGGAATTCTTGCCTGTGAGATCAGCCCGGAGGGGGCAAGAGAGATCGCCAGACGCTCACGCGGCACGCCAAGAATAGCTAATCGCCTGTTGCGCAGGGTGCGTGACTATTCTCAGGTTAAATGCAGCGGTGTGGTAGATGGCGATTCCGCAGGCAAAGCTCTTGATATGCTCAGTATTGATAAAAATGGCTTTGATCATATGGACCGACGTCTGCTGTTAACCATTATAGAAAAGTTTGGTGGCGGTCCGGTTGGCGTAGACAGCCTGGCCGCAGCCATAAGCGAAGAGCGCGACACTATCGAGGATGTGTTGGAACCCTTTCTTATTCAGCAGGGCTTTATCCAGAGGACGCCACGAGGACGCATGGTTACGCAGCATGCTTATCTGCAATTTGGATTGACTCCACCAGACAAAGCTGCCGAGCAGTTTAGTTTCTAAGATTTCCTGGCAACATCGACGAAAGCTGCTTCGGTCACATTTCCGCCATATTTAATCATGCCTGGGTCGGTATTAGAGCGTTGTAAAGTAAGATTCCACAGGTTAAATGCCAGCTGATAAGGCACTGGATTAAATGATAAAAAACTGCGGGAATAGCAGCAAGCAGGTATCAGTCGCGAACAACATCACTTATAATGCCGCCTGTTTCTTGCTGACCGGCAGCGGGAAGGGCGGTCGAGATATTTTCTTTTTGAATGCATCAGGTTTGGAGATTGTGCAGTGAATGATTCAATCAGCATCATAGGTTTAATCATTGATGCGCATCCGATTGTCCAGATGGTGATGCTTATCCTGTTGGCGGCCTCCGTCACTTCCTGGGTGATGATTATTCAGCGCTGGCTGGTGTTGACCAGCGCCGAACAAGGCATGCAAAATTTTGAGAAGCGGTTCTGGTCCGGTATGGATCTGAGTCAGTTGTTTCGCGATGGCAGTAACCAGCAAAAAGACAATAAGCCTCTGGTGGGTATGGAAAGCATATTCAGAGCTGGTTTCAAGGAGTTCATGCGTCTGCGGCAACAGTCCGGTGTCAACTCTGATTCGGTAATGGCTGGGGCCCAGCGGGCAATGCGGGTGGCTTATTCAAGAGAAGAAGAAAAGCTGGAACGTAATCTGTCTTTTCTGGCTACGGTGGGGTCAGTAACGCCTTATATCGGCCTGTTTGGTACTGTAATCGGTATCATGAACTCTTTTATCAGCCTCGCGACTCAGAGCCAGGCTACCTTGCAGGTAGTTGCTCCCGGTATTGCAGAAGCGCTCATTGCAACCGCAATGGGTTTGTTTGCTGCCATTCCTGCTGTAGTGGCTTATAACCGATACTCCGCCCGGGTTGAAACTATCACCAATAATTATGTGACGTTCACCGAAGAGTTTGCCAGCATTCTGCATCGGCAGGTTTACAGCAGTCCGACTAAGTAATTCTGCCTGTGTCATTTGAATTGAATAGAACAGTTTTGTCAGTAGTTAACGGGTAGGCTGGTCAGGGTATCTATGGAATTACGCAGAAAGCGCCGCAAGCCGATGGCTGAAATCAATGTAGTGCCATATATTGACGTGATGCTGGTGTTACTGATTGTGTTCATGGTTACCGCACCTTTGCTCACGCAGGGGCTGAAGGTCGATCTGCCACCGGCTTCTTCAGAACCGCTGGAGCGTGATGAAAATACTGAAACCCTGGTAATCTCCATCACGGCAGAGAATGAATTTTACCTGAGCCTTGGAGCGGTTGCAGAAGAGGATCAGCAAAGCGTAACACTGGATCTGATTGCCGATCAGGTCGGTAAAATTGTAAATGCTAACCCTGGTATACAGATATTTGTGGAAGGTGATGACAGCGCAGGGTATGGGTCCTTTATCCGGTTGATGACAGTATTACAGAACGCCGGGATTGAAAGTCCAAATCTTGTAACCAGACCTCTTGATAGCTTGTAATGCAGGCAGGTACGGTAAAAAACAGTGACAGCTTTTAACGGTTATCCAGTTTCCATTTTTTTCGCTGTGTTGTTTCACAGTCTGATAATCGGGTTTGTGCTTTACTTTGAGCGAGCGGAAACTGAAGTGCTGGATGTTATCAGACCGCCTGTGGTGAAAGCGATTCTGGTCAATGAAAACCCCCAGGCTCGTAATGAACAGGTAGAGCAGCAGCGTGAGATTCAACGCGTGCAGGATCAGCGCGCAACTGAACGCCGTCAGGAGCAGGAGCGGCAGCAGCAACAGGCTGAGGCTGCAGCGCAGGCAGAACAGCGCAGGGTGCAGGAACAGAAGCGGCTGCAGGCTGAACAAAAGCAGCAGGAAGAGAGCAAGCAGCAGGAAACAGCCGCCCAGCAGGCGGCAGAGCGTAAGCAGCAAGAAGATCGACAGCGTGAAGAGCAGCGTCGGCTGGAAGAACAACAGCGTCAACAGGAGCTTGCCGCTCAGCAAAAGGCTGCAGAGAGTCAGCGTGAGGATCAGGCAAGACTGGATGCAGAATCCAGTGAACGTGCCGAAACTGAAGCTGAAATGGTGATGGCTTATACTGCGATCATTCACGATCTGGTGCAGCGGCAGTGGTCGCGTCCTCCGAGTGCCAGAAATGGTATGGTGGTGGTACTCAGGATCAGACTGGCACCTACCGGTGACATCGTGGGCAATGTTGAAGTTGTGCGTTCCAGTGGTGATTATGCATTTGATCGTGCAGCAGAAACGGCGGTATTAAAAGTAAACAGATTCAGTGAATTGCAGGGTATGCCGCCGAGGATGTTCGAACGGAATTTCAGGTCCTTGTTATTGACATTCAGGCCGGAGGATTTATTAAATTGAATAAAGGTAAGTTACTGGCAGCTTTGCTGAGTGCGATCTTTTGCACAGGCGCATATGCTGCTGAGTTGAACATTGAAATTACCCGTGGGGTTGATAATCCGATTGCTATCGCGGTGGTTCCATTTGCGTGGCAGGGCGACAGCCTGTTGAATGAAGATATTGCTCAGATAGTTGCCAATGACCTTGAGCAGGTTGGTGAGTTTCGTGCCTTATCACGCACTAACATGCTCAGTCTGCCCAGGCAGGCCAGCGAAGTACATTTCCGGGATTGGCGAATACTTGCTCAGCAATATCTCCTGGTAGGCAAGATTGAAAGTACTCCGGGTAGTCAGTTGGTGCGAGTGCAGTACGAGTTTTTCGATATCAATCGTGAGCAGATACTTGTTGGCGAGGTATTAACTGGCAGTCTTACTCAATTGCGCGATATCGCCCATGAAATCAGCAATGTGATCTACCAGGAAGTGACTGGTACGCGCGGTGCTTTCACAACAGAAATTTTGTATATCACTGCTGAGTATCGTACCGAGACTGATATTCTTTTTCAGCTTTCCAAGTCAGATTACGATGGCCGTCGCTCTCAGGTGCTGGTGGAGTCCCGCGAGCCAATCATGTCACCGTCATGGTCACCCGATGGCAGTCAGATAGCATATGTTTCATTCGAGTCGACGCTGCCCAGGCTTTACATCGAGGAGCTCGCCACCGGAGCGCGCCGACAGATCACTAATTTCAGCGGTATAAACAGTTCACCGGTGTGGTCACCGGATGGACGGAAAATGGCGATGGTATTGTCTAAAGATGGCAGCCCCGATATCTACGTAATGGATCTGCAAAGCAGCGCACTGACTAAGATTACTGATCACCCGCGTGCGGAAACTGAGCCTAGCTGGACATTGGACAGCCGCTCGGTCATTTTCACTTCGGACCGAACCGGTCAGCCACAAATATATAAAGTAGATTTAAGTGGAGGTTTCCCTGAACGGTTAACCTTTGACTGTTTTTATTGCGCGAAAGCCCAGTTCTTGCCCGATGGCAATAATCTGGTGCATGTCAGACGTGACACCCGTCAGAGTAGCAATTATAGCATTGCTATTTTGAATGTGGAGACCTCAAGGGTCATCACGCTTACTGATACTTCGCTGGACGAATCTCCCAGTGTGGCACCGAACGGCAGTATGATCATGTTCGCCACCAAGCACAATGGCAAAGGCGTTCTTGACGCCGTTTCCATTGACGGACGTGTGAAGTTCCGTTTACCATCCACGCAGGGCGATGTACGTGAGCCATCCTGGTCCCCGTATTTGAATTAACATGTTGTTTTTACTAAAAATCTTAATAGCTGAGTCTATTGGAGGATATAAAAAGTGGGTATGTATAACAAGCAATTTTTTAGAGCAGTGATTCTGGCTGTTTCAATCATGGGGCTGGCTGCATGTGGTTCTACCAGCGAACCGGAAATGGTTGAGGAAACTCGGCCTGATACTTCCGGTACTGATGCAGCAACTGCGGCACAACGTATGGAAGCCGAACGTCTTCAGCGTGAGCGTGAAGCGCGTGAGCGCATCGAGCAGGCTGCCTTAAACACAACCGTTTTCTACTTCGATTTCGACGTAGCTGATTTTCAGCCTGCAGATAGAGAAACACTCGCTATCCATGGTCGTAATCTGGCAGCAAACTCCAGCCGCAGCATTCGTCTGGAAGGTCATGCAGATGAGCGCGGTACACGTGAATACAACCTTGCCCTGGGAGAGCGTCGTGCCAACAGCATTCGCGATTTCCTGATCGTCAATGGCGCGGCCCGTTCACAGATAGAAGTAGTTAGCTATGGTGAAGAGCGTCCAGCTACTCAGGGACAATCTGAAGCAGCTTACCGTGAAAACCGTCGCGTTGAGATCAAATAAGACTTTTGATTAAACAGGTGGAATGATGAAAAACTACCCGGCAGTGTTGATCGCAGTTTTATCAACGATATTGATCAGTAGCTCAGCAATGGGTGCTGCCGGAGTGGTAGAAGCGACGCCATCGGCGGGGCAGGGTCAGGGTTCCTCTGGAGCTCTGACTTCTTCTGCATCCGGCCAGGCAGCTTCAAACGATGCATTGGTCATGCTGCTGGATCAGTTCACTGCAATGCGCAGAGAACTTGAAACACTTCGCGGTATGGTTGAAGAGCAGGCATACGAAATAGGCAAATTGCAACGAGACTCCATGGATCGGTATACCGATCTGGATACTCGAATCAGCGCGCTGTATCAGGATGCTGATGCAAGTCCTGTGTCGGGAACTCCTCCGCCTCCTGTACCTGGCAACGATCGCCCTCCGCAAACTCCAGAAACAACAGATCCGACCACCGGCACCAGCCCACAAGTCAGCGCCACTGTGGTTCAACCACCTGTTTCCTCAGTCACAGGTGCAGTTGTTCAATCAGCAACGCCTGCATCGATTCAGCCCGGTTTAATGACTGAACAGCAACTCTATCAACTGGCACTGGATTCTTTATTACAGAGTGAATTGTTCCAGAAATCCATAAATGAATTTGACCAGTATCTGGCCATGTACCCGGACGGACGCTTTGTCACTAATGCTTATTACTGGAAGGGTCAGGCTTACGTTAATCTTTCCATGTTTAACGAGGCGCGCGATTCTTTCGAGGTCATCGTCAGCAAGTATCCTGATGGCCGAAAAGTTGATGATGCCATGTACTCACTCGGCAGCGTCTATGACAGACTAGGCAACCCAGGCAAAGCGCGTGAGCTGCTTCAGGAAGTAAAAACCAGATATCCAAATACCTCTGCAGCCAATCTGGCAGATATTTATCTGCGCTCCATAAACTGAGTACTTCTGAGTCTGCCAGGGAAACTGATCTCTCAAAACGTAATTAAGTTGCCGTGATAGCGGCGAGACTTCGTGCTATATGGCTGCGTCCGATACACTCCGAATTACTGAAATATTTTTCTCTTTGCAGGGCGAGACCAGCACTGTGGGTTTGCCCACTGTCTTTATCCGCTTGACCGGATGTCCGCTGCGATGCCAGTACTGTGATACCGCTTATGCGTTCAGTGGCGGCGAAATCTGGCCGCTGACTCGCATCCTGGAGCAGGTTGCATTTTATGGTGCGCAGTACGTAACAGTTACTGGTGGTGAGCCACTTGCTCAAGCCCTTTGTATCAAACTGCTGACGCAACTTTGTGATGCGGGTTATCAGGTTTCGCTGGAGACCAGCGGCGCAATGGACATCAGAGATGTAGACTCGCGCGTAACCACGATTCTAGATCTGAAAACACCAGCATCGCTGGAGTGTGATCGAAATCTTGAATCCAATATCGGGTTGTTGAAACCTGTTGATCAGGTCAAATTTGTGATCTGTGATCGTCGGGACTACGACTGGGCAAAAGCTAAAATAGATCAGTTTGATTTGCGTGATCGCGTGGCGGAAATTCTTTTTTCCCCCAGTTTCAACGAACTGAGTTATGCAGATCTTGCTGCATGGATACTGCAGGACAGAGTGCCAGTACGCATGCAGTTGCAATTGCATAAAATAATCTGGGGCGATAAGCCGGGGCATTAATGAGCTATAAAGATAAACGTGCAGTCGTATTGGTGTCGGGTGGGCTCGACTCTGCAACTTGTCTGGCGCTGGCTAGTGCTGAAGGTTACCACTGCTACGCACTCAGTTTTGATTATGGTCAGCGCGCAGGCAGTGAATTGCAGGCGGCTGCTCGTATAGCGGCTGATCTGGAAGTAGTTGAGCACCAGGTAATTCCATTGGGTATAGGCAGTCTGGGCGGCTCAGCGCTTACTGATCATAATGTGGACGTTCCGGAAGCAGGTATTGATACCGGTTCGATTCCTGTCACTTATGTACCGGCACGCAATACCGTATTTTTATCATATGCGCTGGCCTGGGCTGAGGTGTTGCAGGCTGAAGCAATCTTCATAGGTGTAAATGCGCTGGATTATTCCGGTTATCCGGATTGTCGCCCCGAATTCATCAAAGCCTTCGAAATTATGGCTAATCTGGCGACAAAGGCTGGCGTAGAAGGAAATCGAATGACGATTGCGACACCCTTGATCAATCTGACTAAAGCTGAAATTATCAGTGCTGGCGTGAAGCTGGGGGTTGATTACGGCAAAACGGTTTCCTGCTATCAGGCCGATGAACAGGGTCGAGCCTGTGGACTTTGTGACAGCTGTCGGTTCAGGAGAAAGGGGTTTGCAACAGCCGGCATTGCAGACCCAACCCGTTACTGTTGATCTCAGGCGAATGCAGGATTCCTGCAACAAAGTGCTTGTTTTTTTTTATTTTGATAGTACTATGTCGCCCTTTCGTGGGGCGTTAGCTCAGTGGTAGAGCAGTTGGCTTTTAACCAATTGGTCGATGGTTCGAATCCATCACGCCCCACCACTTTCCATTGCTCTGTGCATTCTGCTGCAGAGTCAGCAGTTCCCTCTATTTTCTAAATCATTGCTGGTTTTGAAGCTGTCAGGATAAATTTCCGGACACTGAGTCTCGATCAATCCGGCTCCGGTCTTATGCTATGATGCGGCTTGTTCGTTCCTGCAAATACAAACTGGGTTTATGAGCATCATTAAACAAGACACGAATCTTTCCGACGATATCGTCTCTGAGCTTGCGGCAGACCGATTGTTGGTGCGGCAGTTTCTGGATGCAGTTCCTGTTGCCCACGAATCCAGCACCCAGGAAAATCTTGAATTCAAGCACAAAATAAAAGCGCTGTTGCAGGAAAAAAATGCCGTGTTGGTTGCGCATTATTACACTGCGGCGGTATTGCAGGAACTGGCTGAAGAAACTGGTGGTGTTGTTGCCGATTCTCTCGAGATGGCTCGTTTTGGGCGCGACTGTGACGCTACCACTCTGGTTGTCGCCGGGGTGCGTTTTATGGGGGAAACGGCCTGTATTCTCAGCCCCGAAAAGACTGTCCTGATGCCTGCGCTGGAAGCAACCTGCTCGCTTGATATTGGCTGCCCGGTGGAAACTTTCTCTGCGTTTTGTGATGCGCATCCAAATCGTACTGTCGTGGTCTATGCCAATACGTCAGCGGCAGTGAAAGCACGCGCAGACTGGGTAGTAACGTCCAGCATTGCGGTGGAAGTTGTTGAACACCTGATGGCGCAGGGAAAGAAAATACTCTGGGCACCTGATAAGCATCTGGGCAGCTATATTCAGAAAAAAACTGGTGCAGATATGTTGCTATGGGACGCCGCCTGTATTGTGCATGAAGAGTTTAAGGCCAGAGGATTAATGGATATGAAAGCCTTGTATCCAGATGCGGCAATACTGGCACATCCCGAATCTCCTGCCGCGGTGCTGGCGATGGCAGATGTCATCGGCTCCACAACACAGATTATCAACGCGGCCTGCACCATGGACCGTCAACAGTTTATTGTGGCTACGGACCAGGGGATTTTTTACAAGCTTCAACAACTGGCGCCAGATAAAACTTTTATTATCGCACCCACTGCCGGCACCGGAGCAAGCTGCCGAAGCTGCGCAAATTGCCCGTGGATGGCGATGAATACACTTGAGAGCCTCTATCACACACTTTTGACAGGTGCTAACAGGATTGTTGTGGATAAAGAGCTGGCAGCGCTGGCGATGATACCGCTGCAGAGGATGCTGGACTTTTCTACGCGGAATAAATTACAGATCCGAGGTAAAGCTTAGAGGTAAAACCTGCAGGGTCTGGAAGTTCTATTCTATGACATGGACTCCCTTTCCATAATCTCAACGTCGCGTGCGCGTTGTCTCAGTTTTGAAATAAGCGGCAGGTTAGCTTCTTTAGATGACTCTATTCTGATCGCGTAATTCAGTTGTTCGCGAGCGCTGCGAAAATCACCTACCAGAATAAAATATTCGGCTCTTGCTTGATGAACTTTACTGATATCACCAGCCATACCTTGTGTTTCTGCTATCAGATACCACAGGGTGTGATCCTCAGGGCGACTTACCGCATGGCGCTCCAGCAACTGCACAGCTGCGGAATAATTGCGCGCCGCGATTAGTGCATCTACCTGGGCCATGGTAAGAGGATGATTGCTGGGATTAATCTGCAGGTGGCGCTCCAGCACTGTCTGCGCCAAAGCAGGTTCATTTTCTTTCGTATGAAAATCAGCTTTGGTCACTATATAGGTAATGCGATTTGGCTCTTTGTTAAGCAATGGCTCAAGTGTCTGATGTGCTAATGCAAACTGTTTGTTTTCCATATAAGCCAGCGCCAGCCCATATCGATTGGCATCGCTTTCCTGGTCAGTTTTACTGTTTTCAAGGCCGATACGGAATTGCTCAGCAGCAACTTGTTTATCCGCTTCATAGTAAACCTGAACTCTGGCACGCATCAGATGATATTCCAGGTTAGGTGTAACAACTCGTGCGGGATATCTGTCTGCCCGGCTTTTAGAATCTGAGATCCGTGATTCTGTTACTGGGTGACTCAGCAGGAATTCGGGAGGACGGCGGCCATAGCGGTTCATATCCATCAGTCGTTCGAACAGAGCTGGCATGTCGTTCGGGTTATAGCCTGCATTGTAAAGATTGCGCAGACCAACGCGGTCAGCCTCAGCTTCATTGTTGCGGGAGAAACGCAGCTGATTCTCGATGGCACGGCCCTGCGCTGCCATGATCGCTGCCTGACCGGTATTGGCGTTGCTGCCCGCCATTACTACAATACTGGCCAGTAGAGTTGCTAGTTCCGGAATGCGGCGTCTTTGGGCATCTTCCACGCTGCGAGCAAAATGGCGTTGACTGACATGAGCAAGCTCGTGTGCCATTACTGAGGCAAATTCACCTTCAGTATGAGAATTAAGAAACAGACCGCCATTGACCCCGATGATTCCGCCCGGTGCTGCAAACGCATTAAGTGCAGGGCTGTCGATGATGATGAAGGCAAGGCGATAGTCCTGCAACTCGCTGTGTAAGGCCAGGTTATGGGTAAAGTTGACCAGGTACTCGTTGAGCAGGGGATCTGACAGTGTAGGGCTGCTACGACGCACGGAACGCAGGAAATCCCGGCCCATGCGGTATTCTTCATCCAAAGAGAACACGCCGGAAATTCTGTCTCCCAGGGAGGGCAACTGTACCTGCGCATAAAGCGCAAGTGGGCTGCTCAACATGGTCAGAGCAGCTACAACACAGCTAATTTGCTTAAATGCCTGCATAATTCAACGTAAACCTTTAGAAATTTCCTTACTCATCTATGACCGATAATAACACAAATAATTCCCCCGCCTTTGTCGCCAGGCATCCTTGAAATTCCGTGCTAGGCACTGCGTGCTAATGGTTGCTAAAATGCCGCGCATGAACAAAAACGCAGATTTAGAGCTTGATGTAACAGGCCTTGAGTGTCCACTGCCCTTGTTAAAGGCCAAGCTGGCCCTCAATACCCTGCAAGTGCAGCAGATATTAAAAGTTGTTGCTACCGACCCGGCTTCAGAGCGGGATTTCCATTCTTTTGTGCAGCAAAGCAGACATCAGCTTATAGACTTCCAAAAGGATGGAGCCAAATATTTCTATTGGATAAAAAAAGGTTGATATTACCCCTATGCGCAAACTACTTCACGGCTTCGTCGATCGATATTTTCATGATGAAGAAGCGGTCATATTTGTCATCCTGCTGCTCGCTGCGCTGGTTATTCTCCTCACAATTGGCTCTTACATAGCTCCTTTGATTGCAGCTGTTATTACCGCTTACCTGCTACAGGGGCTGGTAAACAGTCTGGTGCGACTGAAAGTATCGTATTTGTTGGCTGTAATACTCGTCTATACGCTGTTCATAAGCATTTTTATGGCAATTTTATTCTTATTGCTGCCCCAGGCGTGGAATCAGCTAGGCCGTTTTGTTAACGAATTACCGAGGATTATCAGTGAAGGGCAGGCTCTGTTACTGTTGCTGCCGGAAACCTATCCCAATCTGGTGACTGAGGAGCAGGTTCAGGACTTTATCCGCAGTTTGCGCGGCGATTTGTCTTCGCTTGGTCAATTTATAGTTTCGTATTCGATAGCGAGCATACCCAGTATTTTTTCCTGGGTAGTTTTTCTTGTGCTGGTCCCGGTATTGGTATTCTTCATCCTCAAAGACAAGGCAATTCTGGTGAACTGGATCAGCAATCTGCTGCCTCGCGACCGTCCACTGATGATGCAGATCTGGCGTGAGATGGATATGCAAATGGCCAATTATATTCGCGGCAAAGTTCTTGAGATCACCATCGTTGGCGCCGTCAGCTACGTCGCATTCATTGTGCTTGGAATGAACTACGCCTTGCTGCTTTCGGTGCTGGTCGGTTTGTCGGTGGTAATACCGTTCATTGGTGTAGCGGTAGTCGCCATTCCGGTGGCAGCAGTTGCGTATGTGCAATGGGGTATGGGAAGTGAATTTTTTGCCGTTATGGTGGTCTATACGGTCATTCAGTTACTGGATGCCAATGTTCTTGTTCCTGTGATTTTTTCTGAAACTGTCAACCTGCATCCGGTAGCGATCATTGCAGCGGTACTGGTATTTGGCGGGCTATGGGGCCTGGCAGGAGTGTTCTTTGCGATTCCCCTGGCAACGCTGATCAAGGCAATTATCAATGCCTGGCCTTCTACCACTCATGTGGTGAAAGAGCGGATCAGGGAACATAAATCAATCTGATAAACAGACGCCGATTTATGATTTTGATTTGAAGTTCTGTTAAAGTCAGCGGCAAAATATCCCACACCCGAATAGAGGTTCGAAATGATTCAAGGCAGCATGGTTGCCATAGTGACGCCGATGCATCCGGATGGAGCAATTGATTATGATGCATTCGATCATCTGATCGAATGGCATATCAGCAGTGGCACCGATGCCATAGTCGTGGCCGGCACTACCGGTGAGTCTCCGACACTTTCAGAGCAGGAGCATTGCCATCTGGTAAAGCACTGTGTTGCCACGGTTTCGGGAAGAATTCCTGTGATTGCCGGTACTGGATCAAATTCAACACGGGAAGCGATATTCTTTACACAATATGCGAAAGAGAATGGCGCGGATGCCTGTCTGCTGGTCACTCCCTATTACAATAAACCTGGTCAGGAAGGTCTATATCAGCATTTCAAACTGATTGCAGAAACTGTAGCTATTCCGCAGATTTTATACAATGTCCCTGCTCGCACGGGCTGCGATCTGTTACCTGAAACAGTAAGCAGATTGGCTGATATTGATAACATAATTGGAATAAAGGAGGCGACTGGCGATCTGGATCGTGGACGTCAGGTGCTGGAGATGTGCGCTGAAAGAATCAGTATATACAGCGGCGATGATGCTACCGCACTTGATCTGATGCTGGCCGGTGCACGTGGTAATATTTCGGTTACCGCGAACGTAGCGCCAGCACAAATGCATGAGATGTGCAGGCTGGCTCTGATCGGCGATCGCGAAAGCGCCAGCATGATGAATGCCCGGCTGGCAGGTCTGCACAATGTGTTATTTCTTGAATCAAATCCGGTGCCGGTAAAATGGGCTTTGTTTGAATTGGGTTTGATTAAACAAGGCATAAGGCTGCCTTTGCTTGAATTGAATAAGGCTTACAGGATTCCACTTCGCGAAGCGATGAAGCACGCGGGCCTGGATCGCTGAGTAGAAACATCAATACAATTTCGCTGGTACAGCAGAACTAACAAACGAGGCAATGATGGAAGTGATCAGGCAATTTTTTAGAATATCACTGCTGACTGCAGCGCTGGCCGCCACCGCAGCTTGCTCGTATCTGCCTGGAAGCAACGATATGTTCCGAGACCGTCAGGGTGACTATCTGGTTTCTCCGATTGCACCGCCATTATCAGTGCCAGCTGAGCTGGACAGTTTTACTCTTGAAGAGATGTTCCCAATACCACCGCAGGAAAGCGTGGACGGCGGCGATTTCATTACCCCCCCACCACCAAGAGAGCTGGATTACCGGATACGTGAAGGCGTTATTGTGCAAAGATTCGGTGAGCGGCGCTGGATTTTGATTGGCGCAACGCCAGGCCAGGTGTGGCCGCGCCTGCGTGACTTCTGGTCCACAGCTCAGCTCTCTGTCGCCATCGAAAACCCTGTGGAGGGCATCATGGAAACTGACTGGCTTGAGACCGAGGGCCGCGAGCCAGAGAAGTACCGAGTTCGAATTGAACCTGGACTGCATGCCGGTAACTCCGAAATATATGTGGTGCAGATATCTCAATCTGCACTGGGTAATGCGGCGACACAGGACGTTGATACGTCTCATGATCTTGAGCGTGAGAATACCATGCTGAGTGCCATATCGCTTTATCTGGCTGATCGCACCGATCTTTATCGCGCCTCGTCAGTGTCTTTGCTGGCTGGCAGCATTGAAATTGACAGCAAGGCGAACATTGTCAGAGGGGCGGCCGGCGAATTCCTGCTTGAGCTGAACATAGATTACGAACGTGCATGGGGGCAGGTTGGTCAATCGCTAAGCTCAGCAGGCGTGGAAATAGTAGACAGTGACCGTGATGCTCGCTTTTTTAACGTGCTGTTTGCCGGTGTGGTATCCGAAGAGCAGCCGGGCTTTCTCAAGCGAACGTTCAGCCGGGGCTCAAATGCGAATGATCAGCCAAGTCGTTTAATTGTGAGACTATCCCCGCAGTCAACAGAAGGAGTTATTACGGTCACTGCGGAATCTGAAATGGCAGGCAGTGATCTGGAGCGCCAACGTCAGGATGAATTAATACAGGCCATCAGTGATAATCTCAATTGATAAAGATGTCTATTCTGCCAGGAGGCGCTGTTGATAGAACAATTGAAACTCCTGGGAGCCCGGGTCACGAAGCGGCATGCCGCGCAGGTTCAGGTGCATTCTGCAGGTGAGAATAATGCAGATCTGGAGCTTGAAGACCAGTGAGTCAGTGCGGACATGTTGAAAGCTATCAGCGCATTTCTGCCGTGTGAAACACCTCAACGCTGGTTGGAGTGGGCTTGTGTCAATCAGCCAACTCTGCTGGTCGACCATGCCAATTGCGAAAAGAAAGCGGCAGCCACCGCAATGAATCTCTTGTATCGGTATGTAGCACATACTGAGTTGCTCAATAAAATGTCACAACTGGCACGTGAAGAATTGTTGCATTTCCAGCAGGTCGTTACATTAATGGCGGCACGCGGTATTCCCTACGTACAGCTGAGTGCTTCAAGATATGCAGCAGGGCTGCGAGAGCATATTCGCAAGGATTATCACGGAATTTTGACTGATACGCTGATAATTGGTGCGTTTGTTGAAGCACGTTCCTGTGAACGGTTTGCGCGTCTGGCGCCTTTACTGGATGATGAGTTGGCGAAGTTCTATCGCAGCCTGTTGCGTTCGGAAGGTCGGCATTTTGAGGATTATCTGGCGCTTGCACAACTTTACGCGCGCGAAGATATCACAATGCATATCGCAAGGTTTGCTGCTATCGAACAACATCTTATTGAGTCAGAAGATACTGAGTTCAGGTTTCACAGCGGGGTGCCGCCGGCAGGCTGTTCACTGAGCACACTGTAGTGGCCGGATCAGATTTTCTCCCAGCTTTTGCTCGAGCCTGTCGAGATGAGCGCAGGGAATATTGCTGGTGTTGTTGAACACTGCTGCATTTAATGCAGGAAGCCCGAACAATGCTGAAATATCGATCAATGGATTTCCCGATGCAGTCACTGAACGCAGGTTATTCAATGTCCTTAAATCGGTCAGATACGTCAATCGGTTATCCGTTACATCAAGAAACTCAAGATTTGTCACGGCCTGTAAACCGTCGAGGCTGCGGATTTCAAGGCTGGGGCAGGTTAATACCGTAATTTTTTCCACTGACTCCAGTTGCTGTTGTTGAATCCGCATATTCACACAGGCCTGCAGACCAGGATCTGGAAAGCGCACATCTGTGATGCGCCCGCGTGGATCGTATACAGTATTTTGATTGACAGAAACTGAATATTTGCGTGCGCAGGTGGTGAGCAGAAGCATCATAATCAGTAAGGTGAAGTATGTTTTAAACATATAAACAGGTCTATTCAAAAGTCTGGTGACGGTGGAAATTCCTGTCAAGTACAGTTAGTATGCTCGCTCGACGCAAGTCTGTAAACAGATCCACTGTCACTACGAATAATTCAACCGGAATTTATACAACCTGCAATTTTCAATAAGGAATTACTATGAAAATTAATCAATCAGGTAGCTTGCGATTAGCGCTGGCTGCCTTGCTTTTTTGCTCGGTATCAGTAAGTTCAGCACAGAGCACAGTTAGCCTGGATAGTCAGGACAACCAGATCAGCTACAGTATTGGTGTAAATATTGCCCAGAATCTGGTTGGCCAGGGCTTGATGGACGATATTGATGTTGATGTTTTTATTGCCGGTTTGCGTGATTTTGTCAGCGGAGAATCCCGTATGGACGAAGAGCAGATGATGGCCGCATTGATGGCTTTTCAGCAGCAGATGACTGACCGTCAGGATGCCGAGACTGAAGCCGCAAAGGCTGCAAGCGAAGCGTTCCTTGCTGAAAATGCACAAAAAAGCGATGTGATGGTTACAGATTCCGGTTTGCAGTACATGGTTCTTTCATCAGGTCCTGATGATGCTCCAAAACCTGGACTCGAAGATTCTGTCTTAGCACACTATCATGGCACCTTTACGGACGGTACTGTGTTCGATAGCTCCGTAGATCGTGGTGAACCTGCCGAGTTCGGTTTAACTCAGGTTATCCCAGGCTGGACTGAAGCGCTGCAGTTGATGAACAAAGGTGACAAATGGCGTTTGTTCATACCTTCGGAACTCGCTTATGGACCGACTGGTTCTGGACCGATCCCTCCTCATTCAGCTCTGATCTTCGATGTCGAGTTGCTTGAAATTAATCCAAACTAGTTGATTGCGGTTTTTGACCTTATGATAAAAAGTGATTTCAATAACGGACTGTTGAACTTTATCCGTAATGCGCCAGACCCGTTTCATGCAACTGCCAGTATTGCTGCCATGCTGCGTGCATCAGGGTATGCAGAACTTGATGGAGCAGAGGCGTGGAATCTTAAAGCTGGTGGTCGTTATTTCACGGCCCGCAATGAGTCGGCGCTGATTGCATTCACGGTTGGTACTGGCGATCCGGTGCTTAGCGGTATTCGCATGACTGGAGCACATACCGACAGCCCTTGTCTTAAGGTCAAACCGCAACCTGAATTGTTTAAGAACGGTTATCTACTATTGGGCGTGGAAGTATATGGTGGTGCGCTTTTTAATCCATGGTTCGACCGGGATTTGTCTTTATCCGGTCGAGTGGATTTTATTGATGCACAGGGCCAACTGGATTCCTGTCTGGTCAATTTGAAGAAGCCGATAGCAATTATACCCAATCTGGCGATTCATCTTGATCGTGAAGCAAATCAGAACCGCTCTGTCAACCCTCAGCAGGAACTCATGCCTTTGCTGTTGTCACTGCAGGCAGGTGAGAAATTTTCATTGAATGATTTTCTGCTCACTGTTATCAGGGATTTGCCAGGGAGACAGAACGTTCAGAAAGTGCTGAGTCATGAGCTTTGTTTTTATGATACACAAGCGCCTGCGCTGGTTGGACTGCGTGAGCAATTTATCGCATCTGCACGACTGGATAATCTGCTTAGTTGTTATGTTTGCCTGCAATCTTTACTGAGCGTGCAGGCAGCTGAAGATTTTAATCTGACGGTATTTAATGATCACGAGGAAGTAGGCAGCACCTCAACGAGTGGAGCCGATGGCCCCTTCCTGAAATCGGTATTGGAAAGGATGCTGGCGCAGGTTGGCGAAGATGCAGGTGCGGAAAATTTTGAACGGATGATCCGTCGTTCAATTTTTCTTTCAGTTGATAATGCGCATGGAGTACATCCGAATTACAGTGATAAGCACGACGGTAACCATGGTCCTATATTGAATGGCGGACCGGTACTGAAGATTAATGCCAATCAGCGCTATGCAAGCAACAGCCATTCGGCAGCCTTTTTCAGAGCGATCTGCGCACAGGAAAATGTACCGGTGCAAAGTTTTGTTGCGCGCACTGATATGGGTTGTGGCAGTACGATTGGTCCGGTGACTGCCGCCAGTCTTGGTGTCGACACGGTCGATATTGGTGTGCCAACATTTGCAATGCACTCTATTCGCGAACTTGCGGGTGCAGATGATGCATTCAATTTGCTGAAGGTGATCAGTCGTTATTATTCTGATCGCCAGTTAAGTCTCTGATCTTATCTCGATGCGCTCTGCGGATAAATCGCTGCGGTTCTATAAATGCAGCAACAATTTTTTGAAGAGGAGCGGGTTCGCCGGCTATAAGGCAGGCGATATATTCGGCGGCCAGTGGCGTTGTTGCCAGGCCGTGCGAGCCATGACCCACATTTAGATACAGCCCCGGGAAAAAATCATTCCCCAGAGTTGGACTCTGAGCGCTTACATGTTGTGCACCTCCATAAATGCCGTGCCAGATGTTCGGATCAGGAAGCTGACCCAGTATCGGCATATGGTCTCGCGTGCTACCTCGAATCGACGCTCTGCCGGATAAAACCATACTCTCATCAAGGCCAAGGCTGGTGGCTTGAACGTAGATTCCGGCGATATTCTGTTGATGTTCCTGTCTTGAAAGTGCGGTATCAATGCTGTTTTTCACATAGCTGGCGCCAACGGAATGTCTGCCTTCCTCAGCGGGTACAATGTAGCTTTCGGCACACACCACGCAAGCCAGCTGTGCGCTGTTTGCTGTTGCCTGTAGATAACTGACCTGGCCGCGCAAGGGCATAACAGGATACGCAGAGGACTGCTCCAATCCGGCAGCGCAATAACTGTTAGCAATAACTACAGTTTCGGCGTTGGCACTTCTGCTGTTATTCTCAGCATAGACATGCCACGTTGAATTTTCATAATGCAGGCGTGCCACCTTGGTACTTAATTGCACTGAAATCAATGGATGCTGCAGATACATCCGACATAAATCCACTGGATTGAGCCAGCCGCCATGGGGCAGGAAGAAACCATCATCAGCAATTTCCACGCCACTGAGCACGCTGCTTTCGAAAGCGTTTACCCGTCGCAATACGCTGCTGGAGTAATGATCGTAGCCCTTATTGTTCGACTTCTTTCGGGTATTTCCGTAGGCGCTGTCGAGCGTTAGCACGCCACAGTTATGCCATTCTATCTCGCCGGATTGTGCCAGCAGAGTGTATAAGCGCGATGCATACAGATAGCTCTGTAGATTAAAATACCACTCTGGTGAAGCCGAGCGGTTTAGTCTGCACTGCAGAACGGCCTGTGGGTTTCCGGATGCATGCCGGGCAATATCTCCGTCCTGTTCCAGTACAGTGACACGATAACCACGCTGTGCCAGATGCCATGCCGTGCTGCAGCCAGCCAGTCCAGCCCCGATCACAATCACATCGACTGTTGAAGAGTCTGGCGGTGATGTGATGCTTTTTGCAGCGGCCACAGTCGCAGTCGCAGCAAACTCTGCATACAGCATCTGCCGCTTCTTACCGAAACCAGCACGTTTTTCGACTGTAAAACCTTGCTCAGCCAAGCCGCGCACTACCTGCCCTGCCACACTGTAACTGCTTAAGGTGGTTCCCGGGCCGCTTAATGCCGATATCGTCTGCAGCAGGGCGCTGTTCCACATATCAGGGTTGACCCGTGGTGCAAAGCCATCTAAAAACCACGCGTCTATTTTCCAGCTGCGCTTTATCGGTCGTTTGCGCTGATACTTTTTTCGGCTATCAATCAACTGATGCGACAGCATCTCCTGAGCATCTCCATAGTAAAGATCCAAGGTAATGCTGCTGCCGCCATTCCGGCTGCGCAGATGCAAACGATGATAGCCTTGAGAATGGTCCGGGTAGAACTCAAGCAGACTGTTGCTGAAATTCTGCAGTTGTGGCCAGATAGAAAGTGCCTGCTGCAGAGTTTCCAGCTTAATGGGGTACTTCTCACAGGATATGAAGTGCAGGCGTAGATTCTGCACAGCAGTCTGTTCCCAGAGTCGCCAGCAACATAGAAAATTCAGACCTGTTCCGAAGCCAAGTTCTGCGATGATGAATAGTGACTGCCCGGCTTTATCTGCTTCCAACCAGCGTCTTACCAGATCATTAGCGTGCAGAAAGACATGGTGAGTTTCCTCCAGACCGCCTTCACGGGAGAAATAGATATCTTCAAACTGCGTGGAGTAAGGGGCTCCGGAATCCTGCCATTGTATATCTGCGTTTTCGAATTTTTTATCGGTCATAGGGTTGGCGCGTATCTTTCACAATGCTGGTGTTCGATGCGGTTAAGGAGTTCATTGTAGCTTGAAGAGATTCCTTTTCCTGTGAATTATGAAAATCTCTGGGTAATAGGGTAAAATGCCGCGCTTAGCCACCAGCATATCAAGTTGCAGTCGCCCTGCATTTCAGGAATTCGCATGATAGAAATTAACCCCACAGTGCAGAGAATCAAAGACTTTCGCAGCCGCACTGAAACCCTTCGGGGGTATCTTTGACTATGATGAGAAGAAAGATCGTCTCACTGAAGTAGAACTTGAGCTGGGTGAATCCAGTATCTGGGACCGGCCAGAATATGCACAGTCGCTCGGAAAAGAGCGTTCCAGTCTCGAAATGGTCGTCAAAACCATAGATAAGCTTTTTAATGGTCTAAACGATGCGGCAGATTTACTGAGTCTGGCTCAGGAGGAAAATGATGAAGAGCTCTTTGAAGCCGTCAATAAAGAACTTAACCAGTTGGAAGCGCAGTTAAAAACACTTGAATTTCGCCGCATGTTCTCCGGCAAAATGGATCCTAACGGCGCTTACCTCGATATTCAGGCGGGTTCCGGTGGAACTGAAGCGCAGGATTGGGCGGAAATGCTGCTGCGTATGTACCTGCGCTGGGGCGAATCAAAGGGCTTTGGCGTTGAAGTGATGGAAGTTTCACCGGGGGAAGTGGCCGGTATTAAGAGTGCGACAGTGCACTTCGGCGGTGACTATGCATTTGGATGGTTGCGTACAGAAACTGGCGTTCATCGTTTAGTTCGAAAATCACCCTTTGATTCGGGTAATCGCCGTCATACCTCGTTTTCGTCGGTATTTGTTTCTCCGGAAGTCGATGATGATATCGAGATCGATCTTGATATGTCGCAGGTGAGGATTGATACCTATCGTGCCAGTGGCGCAGGCGGTCAGCACATTAACAAGACTGACTCAGCGGTACGAATGACGCACGAGCCTACAGGTATCGTCGTGCAGTGTCAGAGCCAGCGCTCACAGCACAAGAATCGTGATATGGCTGTTAAACAGTTGAAGGCAAAACTGTACGAATTGGAAGAATTTAAACGCAGGCAGGAAGCGCAGGCGGTTGAAGCGGAAAAATCTGATATCGGCTGGGGCAGCCAGATCCGCTCTTATGTACTGGATCAATCACGCATCAAAGATTTACGTACCAATATTGAAACCAGCAATACCACCGCAGTGTTGGATGGTGATCTGGACAAATTTATCGAAGCCAGCTTGAAAATGGGGCTATAAGTGATGGAGAAGGCAGTAGTGGAACCGACCGTGAACCATGATCAGGATGAAAATAAACTCATCGCCCAACGCAAAGAAAAACTAAATATTATTCGCTCCCGCCGCAATGCGTTTCCGAATGATTTTCGACGTGACAGCCTTGCCAGCGATTTGATCGCAGCCTATGAAAGTAAATCGCGGGAAGAGCTTGAGGCATTGGCTAAGCGGGCAGTGGTAGCGGGTCGTGTTATCCGTATGCGTGGCCCCTTTCTGGTGATTCAGGACGTCAGTGGACAGATACAGCTGTACTTCAATCATAAAAGTGTTTCTGATGAAGTAAACGCGGAAATAAAACTGCTGGATCTTGGCGATATTATCGGTGTGGAAGGAGAAGTTTTCCGCACTGGTAAAGGCGAGTTGACTGTGAATATAAGCAGTCTGCGTCTGCTCACCAAAGCACTGCGACCACTGCCGGACAAACACAAAGGATTGTCGGACACGGAAGTGCGTTATCGTCAGCGTTATATCGATTTGATTGCCAATGAAAGCTCTCGTCAGACTTTTATTATGCGTTCAAAAATCATCAGCAGCATGCGCGAATTTTTCCAAAGCCGTGACTTTATGGAAGTGGAAACGCCAATGATGCAAGTGATTCCTGGTGGTGCATCTGCTCGTCCCTTTATAACGCATCATAATGCGCTGGATCAACAGATGTATCTGCGTATCGCACCAGAACTGTATCTGAAAAGACTGGTGGTCGGTGGCTTCGAAAAAGTGTTTGAAATTAATCGGAATTTTCGGAATGAAGGCCTATCTACTCGGCATAACCCGGAATTTACCATGGTCGAGTTTTATCAGGCCTATGCAGACTTTCATGATCTAATGGATTTCACCGAACAGCTGTTCCGAAAAATTTCCCAGGATGTTTTGGGTAGCACTGAATTCAGTTATCAGGGATTGAAACTGGATTTCGCCCGACCTTTTGATCGGCTGAGTGTAAAAAACTCTATTCTCAAATACTGTGCTGGTGTTACTTCCGCGCAATTGGAAAGTCGCGAAAGCACTGCTGAGCTGGCTGGTGGAATGGGTGTTAAAGTTGAAAAATCCTGGGGTGTCGGTCGCATCATGATGGAAATATTTGATGCCGGCGTAGAGCATCATCTGTTGCAACCCACCTTTATTACTGAGTATCCGACCGAAGTTTCGCCGTTGGCCAGACGCAGTGATTTGAATCCTGAGGTTACCGACAGGTTCGAACTGATCATTGGCGGTCGCGAACTTGCCAATGGATTCTCAGAGCTGAATGATGCGGAAGATCAGGCGCAACGTTTTCATGAGCAGGTCGCACAGAAGGAATTCGGCGATACCGAAGCCATGCATTACGACGCTGATTATGTCGCGGCACTGGAGTATGGAATGCCTCCAACTGCAGGGGAAGGGATTGGTGTTGACCGTCTGGTGATGTTACTGACTGATTCGGCATCAATTAAAGATGTGCTGCTGTTCCCGCACATGCGACCACTGGTTTAAGTCTTCAACGAGGTTCTGCAACCGGTGGAAATGCCGCAGGTGGAAGCCGATACAGTCAAACTCGATGAATCCTGGCAGCAATACCTGCTGTCAGAATTTGGTGAGGAATATATGCAGTCTCTTTATCAGTTTCTTAAATCTGAAAGAGAAGGCGGCAAACAGATATTACCGGCAAGCGAAAATATTTTTGCTGCGCTTAACTGCACGCCATTTGAGCAGGTAAAAGTCGTAATACTCGGTCAGGATCCCTATCCCACGCAAGGACACGCGCATGGTCTTAGTTTTTCTGTGCAACCCGGGGTAGTTTTGCCGCAATCATTACGCAATATTTACCAGGAAATTGCAGCTGACCTGGGTGTGCCAATACTTGGTGATGGTTGTTTGCTGCACTGGGCGCAACAAGGTGTATTATTATTGAACGCTGTGCTGACAGTAGAAGCAGGACAGAAGGGGTCCCATCAGGGCAAAGGTTGGGAAGTATTTACAGATCGCATTATCACCGTACTTAATCAGCATAAAGAACACCTTGTGTTCCTGTTATGGGGCAATGCCGCAAAGCGCAAAGGTCGTTTAATTGATAGCGAGCGGCATCGGGTGCTTGAATCCCCTCATCCTTCACCGCTTTCAGCTAGTCGCGGTTTTTTCGGCAATCACCACTTCTCAAAGGCAAACGCTTATCTTATCAGTCATGGAATTGCTCCAATTGACTGGGCTGAGAGTGCCACATAATGATCGTCACACCTTTTTCAATTTTTTACCTGCACCAGAGGTCATAATCTGTGAGTACTGATTCTTTAAGCGCTGATCAGACCTGTTTAATTCTCGGTGCCGGACATGCGGGTTCCCAGCTTGCAGTGCAATTGCGTAAAGAAGGGTGGATTGGAAAAATTGTTCTGATCGGAGATGAACCACAATTACCGTACCATCGACCGCCCTTATCCAAGACAGTGCTGGCTGGTGAGAAAACGCTTGATAATGTTCTGCTGAGGCCACGTGCCATGTATGACACTAATCAGATTGAACTGCGTATTGGCGAACAGGCTGTTGAGATTCTGCGGGAAGAGAAACTGGTTAAGCTCTCAACAGATGAGATGCTGACATATGACCGACTGGCGCTTTGTCTGGGCGCTCGAGTGATCAGATTACCGCTTGGAGAACATCTAAAAGGCGTGTTCTATCTGCGTAATGCCGCTGACGTTGTTGCTATTAAAACCATGCTGAAGCCAGGGACAAACGCCGTCATTATTGGTGGCGGTTACATAGGTCTTGAGGCTGCGGCCGTGCTTAACAGCCTCGGTCTGCAGGTAACCGTGCTGGAGCGGACTGAGCGGGTGCTGCAGCGGGTCACCAGTGAACCGGTGTCTGAGTTCTTCACCAGGCTGCACCAGAGCCATGGAGTGAATATTGTCAGCGGAGCAGAGGTAAGTGCTATCAATGGCGCAGTCAACGTTGAGTCGGTGCAATGTGCCGATGGCTCCAGGTTTGCTGCGGATATCGTTATTATAGGCATCGGCGTGGTTCCTGAAACGGCACTTGCAGCGGAAGCAGGTCTCAGGATTGATAATGGTATTCTGGTCAATGAATTTGCGCAGACCAGTGATCCATGCATCTATGCGGCAGGTGATTGCACCTCTCATCCAAGTAGCTTGTATCAGCGCCAGATTCGCCTGGAGTCAGTTCAAAACGCAAACGATCAGGCCAGAATCGCAGCCGCGGGAATTTGCGGGAAACCAGTCTCTTACAATACTGTTCCATGGTTCTGGTCTGATCAATACGATATCAAACTGCAATCCGTTGGACTCTCCTTCGGCAGCGATACATTGGTGCTGCGGGGGAATCCTGAAGATGCAGAGGGAAAGGGTTTCATTGTCTTATATGGCAGAGACGGGCAGCTTATAGCGGCAGACTGTATTAATCGGCCCCGGGATTTTCTTATCTGCAAGCGTCTGGTTCAGGAAAAAGCGGCATTGGATCAATCATTTTCTGACGAAAATAAAGATCTGTCTGCCCGTTGATGGCGCTTTTTGCCAGTGCTTCTGGCATTCATAAAGAACGCTCTGAAACTGCGTTTTTATAATCAGACTCCGGTATAGATACATCCACTGCTGCAGGTTTCCTTGATTTCGATGCGGCAAAGTTCTGGCAGTGAGGGTTTCAGTTGTTCCCATATCCAGATTGCCAGATTCTCACTGGTAGGATTTTCGAGGCCGCTGATGTCATTCAGATAGTAATGATCAAGCTGCTCCCAAACTGGTTTGAATGCGGTTTTAATGTCCCCGAAATCCATAATCCAGCCGGTGGTTTCCCCCCGATTACCCTGAACCACAACCATCACGTGGAAAGAATGACCATGCAGACGAGCGCACTTATGCCCCTCCGCAACATTGGGGAGTCGGTGAGCAGCTTCGAACGTAAATTCTTTAAAAATTTCCATGGTGGGTATGCTATGTTATGAATCAGATTCAGCGGAATTCACTCAGATTTTCACTGTGCAATAATTGTTAAAACTTCTGGGCGGCACATACTACCCGCACTGGCAATTTATGTACAGCATGGCAATTTATGATATTCAGTTATGCGTATTGCATAATTTTAATGGAAACGATGCTCCGATAATAATAAACAGTGGCGTGCTAAATGTCGGTCAAGCCTTTCAATTTGTCCATTTTGAGGTCGTTGCTAAGAGGCCGTTTCCTGATTTACAGTGCAGGTGTAGCGATCAGTGTATTCATCGCGTGGCTGCAATTGTTCCCCCCCTCTGGAGTGGCATCCATAGTCAAACGTCTGGATGGAGTCATCTACGACCAGCGCTTTAATCTGATGCCAATGCCGGTGCGAAATTATGACAATAAGATCGTTATTGTCGATATCGATGAAAAAAGTCTGCAGGCGGAAGGTCAATGGCCATGGGATCGCCGTAAAGTTGCTCAGCTTTTGCAGAAACTTGAAGGGTATGGCGTACTGTTGACCGGTTTCGATATTACCTTTCCAGAGCCACAGCGCAATCTTGTCCGCGAGATTTTAAGATATGCAGATGGCGAAGAGCTGGACAGCATCCTGACAACTCAATTATTGAGCATGGAGCAGGCCCTGGATGCTGATACCTATTTCGCTAAAACCCTGGCTGACTCGACAATGGATGTAGTGCTGGCGCTGTCTTTTAATCCAGTACAAAGTGTCCAATATGGCGTGTTGCCTGCGTCGATAGTCAGACTGCCCGAATCAATGACAAGCTCCCTCTTGCTGCACGATATGGCTGGCTTTACCAGCAATATTGAGGCGCTCCAGTTGGCTGCTACGGGTGCCGGGCATATGAATCAGTTGCCGGATCTGGATGGCATCGTCAGGCGGGTGCCTCTGATCGTGCGCTATAAAAATCAGTTGTACCCCACTCTCGCGCTGGAGATGGCACGTCTGTATTTTTTTGAAGAAAGCTTTCAACTACTTACCTATGACAATGGCACCAATCATACAGTGGAAGGAATCCGGGTCGGCAGCAATGCAGGTCAGTATGAGTTGAAAACGGACAGATTTGGTCAGGTACTCGTTCCCTATGTAGGCAGGTCCCACATCAGCGGCGCTGAATTTTATAATTATGTCTCTGCTACCGACGTGCTTAATGGCGTGGCTGAACCTGAGATTCTCGAAAACGCTCTGGTGCTTGTGGGAACAACAGCGCCTGGACAGTTCGATTTGAGGGCAACTCCTCTTGAGGCGGTTTCCCCAGGTGTTGAGGTGCATGCCAATATCCTTAATGGGTTGCTGCAATCATTTGTCATTCAGGAGCTGGAGGGTGGGGGCCAACTGGCAGAGTCCGGCGCATTCCCTGGTTTCTCAGCAGAAACAGCAGTTTATTTTCCCTACAAACCTGCCTGGGAGGTGGGCACACTTTTTCTGTTATTGCTGGCAGTTGGATTAATATTGAGTTTTGTATTGCCGCGATTGGGACCTGTCGTATTGGGACTTACCTCGCTGGGTTTGCTGGCGCTAGCGGTTTGGTTGAATTTTATCTTGTGGAGTGTCTATAAACTGGATATCTCCATGGTTTTATTATTACTGCTGATTGCACTGCTCGCAGTGCTTAATATGGCCAATGGTTTCTTCGCAGAACGAACTTCCAGACAAGCTATAAAAGGCATGTTTGATCAATACGTTCCGCCTGCACACATTGATGCGATGTTGAAGAATCCAGAGAATTACAGCTTTGCGGGCGAAAGTCGTGAAATGTCAGTTATGTTTGCCGATATCAGGAATTTCACGACCGTCTCTGAAGCATTGACAGCAACGGAGTTGAAGACCCTGTTGAATGATTTTTTTACGCCAGTGACAAAAACGATATTCGATCATAACGGTACTATCGATAAATACGTCGGCGATCTGGTGATGGCATTCTGGGGTGCTCCCTTAATAGACAATGCGCACCGTCTGAACGCAGTTACTGCGGCATTGCAGGTGCTCGATAAAGTTGAACAGCTGCGAGTCGAGTTCCTACGTCGCGGTTTTCCTGAAATTCGTATTGGCGTAGGCGTTAACACTGGAAATATGAATGTGGGAGACATGGGATCTGTCTATCGACGCTCTTATACTGTACTCGGAGATGCTGTGAATCTAGCCTCCAGGTTAGAGGGCTTGACAAAATATTACGGTGTCAGTTGTTTGATTGGTGAAAATACAATTAGTGAGCTGAATGGTTTTGTGTGCCGACTGATTGATAAAGTAAAGGTAAAAGGCAAGGAGTTGCCGGTCAGAATTTACGAACCTGTCTGCACTGAGGCAGCCGCAAGCCCTGAGTTGCTCGCACGTGTAAACGCGTGGAATGAACTGCTGGAGATGTATTTTCAGCAGCAGTGGGATGCTGTTGAAAAAAGACTTAAGTCGACACAGGAGCTTGATTTTGATGTGATTCTGTGTGGTATTTACCTGCAGAGGGTAGACAAATTGCGCAATGCTCAGCTGCCTGAAAACTGGGATGGTGCCTTTCAGCACGAGAGCAAGTAACAATCTGCTCGGTGGTATAAACCCAGGAAATTTTATTGACATGCCTGTTCAAGCGGGTACAATGCGCGTCACTCAACACAGCGGGTGGTTAGCTCAGTTGGTAGAGCGTCGCCCTTACAAGGCGAATGTCGGGGGTTCAAATCCCTCACCACCCACCAGTTGGGTTGCTGATTAAGACAGCTGCAGGTGCTGCCTGATTTTGCTGATATTTAGAGTGTGTTTTGCGGACCGGTAGTTCAGCCGGTTAGAATGCCGGCCTGTCACGCCGGAGGTCGCGGGTTCGAGTCCCGTCCGGTCCGCCATTTAATATCCTCGCACAGTGGTTCTATAAAACTCCTCACCTCTTCTTGAGCGATATGCCAGTTATTCCAGGCCAAAATATTATTTTAGATTTCGGTGCCTGTGGTACCCCCGGGGATTTACCACACCTTTGAATACAGCACCAACTATGAACGCCGGCTGTCTGCCTTCAATCCTGTACTGCTATTATTTTATAGATGCCTCTCGTCGAACCTGACCTGCATTCACGTCAAAACATTTTTTAAAAGCACGCGAAAAAACGGCTTGTGACTTATAGCCAAGCAACTCAGCAACATCTGCCACTTGCATACCTGCTTCCAAATTACTCCTTGCTAATTGCATTCGCCACCAGATGAGATATTGCATTGGTGTCCAACCACTCACCTGTCGAAAAGTCGTCGTAAAAAGGCTGCGGGATTGCGCCGCTTCCTTTGCCATCAACGAACTTCAATAATTCTTTGAACGAGCTCCAGAGGGGCAGGTGTTGATACCCAGTAATCCACGTGCGTGTGATTATCGTGCCAACCCTTATGCGGGTTATGATAAATCTCCTAAGGCAGGCCGCGTGGAGTTCCACCTATGATGCGAGTGATTGCTGTGGATGATGTAGCAGTTTCTCTGCCCTTGCTGATGAAAGAAAAAAGTATCCAGCAGAGCAGTTTTCATATTATATGGGAACCAGGGCAGCGAACCGCATTAGGAAATGCCAGAATTAATCGCGGCGAAGATGTTGGTAATGTTGTGGTGACGCGCAACAATGAGGATATTCCGCATGTGGTAACCTTCGCCTTTGAATTTTTTGCGTTTAATCTCGATGGAACCTTATATACTGAGGATGGACCTGTCACCCAGAAAGCTGCTCCATAATGTGAAAATAAAAGAATAATCAACTTCCTTCTCTAAAGGTGAAAAGATGAAGTTTAAATTGTTGGTGTTTGCCGGTTTAACGATGGTACAGATGATGTCAGCTTCATCCATGGGTTTTGCTCAGTCCGATGCAGAGCAGCAAAGACAGAAATTGGAAGCGCTTATAAACAGTGATACCCGTTCAGAAAATTTGAGATCGCGTAACGTGTATCGTAATCCTCTGGAGACTCTGACATTTTTTGAAGTGGATGAGGATGATCAGACTCTCGTTGAAATCTGGCCAGGCGGTCAGGGGGGCTGGTACCGGAGCATTTTGGAACCCTTTTATGCCAGTGGCAGCGGTACTTATATACCGGTGCTTGATGCTTCTTCTTTTCCTGATCCGGTTAATGAAGTTCCCGATAGCAGCGCAGACCGGGTATTGGTATTTCGTGCTCATGGGTTCATGATTTATGAGCATCCAGCGCAGGACTATTTCAATGCTATATACCGGATGCTAAAACCAGGCGGAATATTTGGAATCGTCGATCATCGAGGTGATGAAAGTGTGCCACAGGACCCGGTGGCAACCAACGGTTATGTGAATCAGTCTCATGTAGAGTTGCTGGCAAAGAACGCTGGATTTGAGTTGCTCGACCAGGCTGAAATTAACGCGAATCCTTTGGACACTAAAGATTATCCGGATGGCGTCTATTCACTTCCACCCACCTTGCGTGGCTCTACATTGAATAGATCACTACGCGCTCGCATGCTGGAAACAGGTGAAAGTGATCGCATGACCTTGAAGTTTATAAAGCGCTAGAAAAGCTGTTGCATGGTGGGGGGCGGCAGTATTCAGTTTCCCCTCACACGGCTCTCTATATAATCAAGAAATTGCAGCTGACAGTGCTCTTAGAGTCAGTGCTATCAATACCAATGAAGATACTGCAAATACCAT
>JBDNGQ010000082.1:0-10300 GCA_041689205.1 Pseudohongiellaceae bacterium
GAAAAATTTGAGCCTGCCACGGAGACATGAATGCACAAGCAATTCAAGCTACCATCAAGAGTTACCCGCATGATAGTTATGATGACGGTGACGACATTTGTTCCACTGGCAATCGCAGACGTGGAGATCTACGGACGAGCTCATGTGAGCGTAGACAGCTTGAGCGATGGCGATGATCAAGGATTTAACGTCTCCTCCAATTCAAGTCGCCTTGGTTTTCGAGCCAGCCTTGATGTCGCGGAGGGCCTGACTGGCTTCATGCAACTTGAACAGGAAGTTCGTTACGAGAATGGTTCTGGAAACCTGGCCAGCAGAGATTCGTTCGTAGGTTTGCGCGGCTCATTTGGCCAGGTGCGTCTGGGATTTTTTGATACGCCACTGAAACTCATCAGTGGTAAAGTTGATTTCTTCAGAGATCAAATTGGTGAAACCAGGAACGTGACGCGACTGCGGGATGTCTATAGCGGCGGCGATTTTGATTTTGATACTCGCTTTCGTAACGGCATCCATTACCAAAGTCCGAGCTTCAATGATGTTACCTTCGATTTGCACTATGCAACCAATACGGACGCCGGAGCTAATATTGACGGTAATAACGATGCCATCAGTACTGCGGTAACCTGGGAAACCAGCGAAAACTATCTGGCGATTGCGTATGAACGCAAAAATGATACCGAGTCAGAGGCCTGGCGCGCTGGTGCAGGGAAGACCATTGGTGACTGGCGTATCAATGGTCTGGTGCAACTGGCGACAATAAAAGGATCCACGCTCGGCGCTGCCCAGGACGTAAATACTTATGGTGGTGGTGCCAGTTATAAGCTCAATTCTGAGATTACTCTGAAAGGCCAGTACTTTATTGTGGATGCAGACGGGATTGATCGAAGTGCGCAGATGCTGACTATTGGCTTGGATTATCTGTGGAATTCATCATTCCGATTGCTACTAGCATATGCTCAGACCGATAATGAAAGTGAAGCAAGCTATGCAATGAGCAGGGGCGGTCATGGTACTCAGGTGACGCCACTGACTGGTGAAATGCCCCAAGGTCTGTCAGCAGGCTTTCGATTTGATTTCTAATGAACTGCTTTTATGACAGTTCCAGCGTAGGTGGGTGTCTTAATACTCACCCGTTCTGCCGCTGTCACGAAACAGTCACAAACAATCTATATCCTCTGGCGCTAATTAAAGCCGATGTTCTGCAGGTTCGCTTAGATGATTGATATCTCCTCGCTCAAGCCAGAGGACAGTGCGACCAGACGGACACTGCTCCCCGACCTTGAGAACCGAAAAAAGCTGCGCGCAAAGCGCAGGTTGAAAGACAACATCTCCCGTTGGGGTATTACCGTTGCGGGTTTCGGCGTGGTTTTTGCGCTGACCATGATTTTTGTCTATCTGATCTATGAAGTCGCTCCGATCGTGCGCGGAGCTACAGTCAGCAAGCAATTTGACTATGCTTTGCCAGTTACAGAGGCTGCAACACAGCGGCTTGTGATGGATCGCTATGAGCAGCTCGGGGTACAGTATGCTGATAACGGCACTGTCACCTTCTTTGAAGCAGACAATGGCAACATTCGTGAACAGTTCAATCTGGCTGTGCCCGAGGAAATCACGGTTGAAAGTTTCGCAGCTGCTGAGTCGATCTCGAATACCACTGTTCATGGTCTGAGTAACGGCAGTGCCTTGATTGCCAGACATGCCTATGATTATTCATACCCGGATAACACCAGGTTTATCATTCCGAAAATTGAATATCCCTTTGGAAATACGCCGATAGTAATTGATGAACGCGGACAGAGTTTGAATCTGATTGCGATGGAAACCATGAGTTGCGGTGAAGGCGGAACTTATATTGCAGCCTTCACCGCTGATGATCGGCTGCTGCTGACATCGCTGACCACTCGAACCAATCTGTTGAGTCGCCAGGTAGATGTAAGAGCGTCGACTTATGCGCTGCCCCGTCCGCCCGGACAGCCTGTTAAGATGTTGCTTGATAAGGCTCTGCGTAGTTTGTTTATCATCGATGACCGCGGTTTCATCCATTACTACGATGTCTCCGAAGCAGCCAGTCCCAGATTGATTCAATCTGTTAATGCCGGCAGTGGCAGCCCGATAACGGCTGCTGAATTCCTGGTGGGTACGGTGTCTCTGATTGTCGGTACAGCAAATGGTGAGTTAAGTCAGTGGTTTCTGGTCCGTGATGACGATAATAATAACAGCCTGACCCGGATCAGGGAATTTACCTCACATGACGCAGCGATTACTTCGATTGCACCAGAATATACCCGCAAAGGCTTTGTGGCCGGAGATGCTTCAGGTCAACTGGGTATTCATTACGGCACTTCAACCCGGACATTGTATCTGAAGCAGTTTAATGACAGCGCTATTACGGATGTAGCAATTTCTCAGCTTAACACCAGGTTGTTTACCGTTAATCAGAATAACCAGGTGACGGTGGCGGAAGTCTGGAATGAGCACCCACAGCTTTCGTTCGCTTCGTTGTGGAACAAGGTCTGGTACGAAGGACGCGCTGATCCTGAATATATCTGGCAATCCTCATCGGGTTCTGATGAATTTGAATCCAAGTTCAGTCTGGTCCCCCTTTCTGTGGGCACATTAAAGGCAGCTTTCTACGCGATGCTGTTTGCGATGCCGCTGGCGATAGCAGGTGCCATATACACCGCCTATTTTATGACCCCTAAACTGCGCGGCATTGTGAAGCCCAGTATTGAAATAATGGAAGCGCTGCCGACCGTCATCCTTGGTTTTCTGGCGGGACTATGGCTGGCACCTTTTGCGGAAAACAACCTGCCAGCCATATTCAGCTTTCTGTTGTTAATGCCGGTGATGATGCTGCTGTTTGGATACGGCTGGTCAAAACTGCCAGCAGGTGTAAAACATGTCATACCAGATGGATGGGAGGCAGCCCTGTTAACGCCGGTTATTCTTATATTCGGCTATATCTGTGTGCATGCCAGCCCTTATATCGAAGTGTGGTTTTTTAATGGCAGCATGCGGCAATGGTTCACCGACATCGGCATTGTTTATGATCAACGCAATGCTTTAATTGTTGGCATTGCCATGGGATTTGCAGTAATTCCTACTATTTTCTCAATCACTGAAGATGCCGTTTTCACCGTGCCGCGACACCTGACTCAGGGGTCGCTGGCGCTCGGTGCTACACGCTGGCAGACCGTTATGGGTGTGGTCCTGCCAACTGCAAGCCCGGGTATTTTTTCTGCAGTGATGATGGGTTTTGGACGGGCTGTTGGTGAGACAATGATCGTATTGATGGCCACCGGCAACAGTCCGGTGGTGAATTTCAATATCTTTGAGGGTATGCGTACTTTGTCCGCCAATATTGCGGTGGAGCTTCCTGAAACTGCTGTTGGTTCCTCGCACTTTAGAGTTCTGTTCCTTGCTGCTCTGGTGCTGCTGGCATTAACGTTTATCGTTAATACTCTGGCAGAAGTCATTCGTCACAGATTGCGTTTGCGCTACAGCAATCTGTAATCCAGGAGTAGCATAATGAAGACATGGTTTAAAAGTGGTTCGCCCTGGATCTGGTTAAATGGCGGTGCTGTGGCATTCTGCATGATCATGGTCGTCGGTCTTATTGGCCTGATAGCCGTTCGCGGATTTGGTCATTTCTGGCAGTCTGATGTCGCCGAAATCGTCATTAATAATACCGATGGCACGCGCGGTACAGTGCTGGGTGAACTGGTCCGACAGGAAATAGTCTCTGCAGCGGTCGCTCGTGATTCTGGAGAACCAATTCCAGCAGATGTTGAGTTGGTCACCCGCTACTTGATCAAACAGGGAAACAGGGATCAAACCGGTCGGGATTTTGAGTGGTACATCGGTTTGTTCATGGAGCCATGGCAGTATCCGGAAAACGTCATGGTGGTGGAACGCAGAGAGTGGGGTAATTTCTATGGTTACCCGGTAGCGCTGCTACGCCATGATGAACTGGTTGCGGCTGCAGGTTCTGAGGTTTTTGAGGATCAACTGCAGCAGTCTATCAACCGCAGTCTCGATTTACATGATCAGATCCAGCGTCTGGAAAAACAGGGCATAAGCCGTATCAATATGGCAATTGAACGGCTGCGACTGCAGGAGCGAGCGTTGAATCTGCAGGGTAGCAGTGGTGATGTACTGGAGAGTGAGCAGTTGCGCATCGCCACCGAAAAGGAAATTCTGGAGAGCGAGTATATGCTGCTCCGTGACGAGCTTGACGAGGTGTATGAAAGCACCGAGAGAGACACACTTAAAATGCGCATGAGCGATGGCAGCGAAGTGGATATTTCGCTTGAAACCATCGTGCGCGCTACTTCCCCAAACACCATGTCGATATTTGAACGGATTGGCCAGTACATGGAAAAATTATGGGAATTCCTGAGTGATGATCCACGGGAAGCGAATACTGAAGGTGGTATTTTCCCAGCAATATTCGGCACTGTAACCATGGTGATAGTAATGTCGATAATGGTTACGCCATTTGGCATCCTGGCGGCAATTTACCTGCGAGAGTACGCGCGCCAAGGGATGCTGACACGGATAATTCGTATCTCGGTGTATAACCTGGCAGGTGTACCATCCATTGTTTACGGAGTGTTTGGTCTCGGATTCTTTATTTATTTTCTCGGTGGAAATATTGACCAGATGTTCTATGCCGAAGCGTTGCCAGCGCCAACATTCGGTACGCCTGGACTGTTCTGGGTATCGCTGACTCTGGCTCTGCTGACTCTGCCGATAGTGATTGTATCCACAGAAGAGGGGCTGGCGCGTATCCCCAGTACCATCAGACAGGGCAGTCTGGCACTTGGAGCTACCAAGGCGGAAACTTTATGGAAGGTCATAATTCCTCTGGCTACGCCGGCAATGATGACTGGATTGATTCTGGCTATTGCCCGAGCGGCGGGTGAAGTGGCGCCATTGATGCTGGTGGGAGTTGTGAAACTTGCTCCGACCTTGCCGGTCGATGCTACCTTCCCTTTTATCCATTTGGAGCGGAAGATAATGCATCTTGGGTTTCATATTTATGACGTTGGCTTCCAGAGTCCAAATGTCGAGGCAGCCCGGCCTTTGGTCTATGCGACTGCGCTGGTGCTGGTGATACTGATTATGATATTGAATCTAACTGCAATCAGTATCAGAAATCATCTGCGTGAACGTTACCGCAGTGCGTCTGATTAAAGCTGTAGAACTTTCTTATTTGAACAACGGGTAAAACATGACAAACATGACTCTGGATGATAGAGACGAGCAGCCAGCAGCAGTGAAAAGAGGCCCTGCCGTCCCACTGGCCAGAAGAAATACTGATCACGAACCGCGTCTGCTGACTGATGAAAAAATTAAAATCCAGGTAAAAAACCTGGAGTTATTTTATACACAAAATAAGGCACTTAATGGCATCAATCTGAATATACCTGAAAAGTGTGTAACTGCCTTTATTGGGCCTTCGGGTTGTGGTAAATCGACATTACTGCGCTGCTTTAACCGTATGAATGATCTGGTAGAAAATTGTCGCATTCAAGGTCAGATATTGATGGATGATGTAGATATCTACGGACGGGATATTGATGTTGCTGAATTGCGTCGCAGTGTCGGCATGGTGTTTCAAAAACCGAATCCATTTCCAAAATCAATTTATGAGAATGTTGCATATGGATTGCGGCTGCAGGGCGTAAGTTCGCGGCGAATTCTCGATGAAGCCGTAGAGAATTCATTGCGGGCAGCAGCCTTATGGGACGAAGTTAAGGATCGACTGCAGGACAATGCTTTTGGTCTCTCAGGCGGACAGCAGCAGCGTCTGGTGATTGCACGTGCAATTGCCATCGAACCGGAAGTAATTCTGCTTGATGAACCGGCTTCAGCATTGGATCCAATTTCAACTTTGAAGATTGAGGAGTTGATCAACGATCTGAAGCGGGATTACACGATTATTATTGTGACCCACAATATGCAACAGGCAGCGCGCGTTTCTGATTACACAGCGTTCATGTATATGGGTAATCTGGTGGAAGTAGGTGATACCGACACGCTGTTTACCAACCCCCGGAAGAAGCAGACTGAAGACTATATCACCGGCCGCTATGGTTGATGGTTTAACAACCCTTAACCCTTCTTAACCCTTAACCATGTCATCAGCCACCAGCAATGGCTTCAGATAGCGTGCCGTGTGTGATTTTTTATTGAGGGCTACTTTAACCGGCTGACCCTGAGCGACCACTCTGCCACCACCAGAACCGCCTTCCGGTCCGATATCAATCAGCCAGTCCGCTTCAGCAATCACGTCCAGATTATGTTCTATCACAATCACGCTGTTACCGGTGTCGACCAGACGGTGCAGGACGCGCAGTAGTTTTTCCACGTCTGCCATATGCAGACCCACAGTCGGTTCGTCCAGAATGTAGAGCTTGTGCGGGGCCCTCGCCCCCCGCAGGGCGAGGTGTGGTTTGGCCTTTGAGAGTTCTGCTACCAGTTTGATGCGCTGAGCCTCGCCGCCACTCAATGTCGGGCTTTGCTGGCCCAGCGTTAAGTAACCAAGACCCACTTCCTGCAACAGACGTAAGGGGTGGTACAGAGACGGGATGGAAGCAAAAAAATCAACTGCCTGATCAATGTTCATTGTCAGCACTTCACCGACGTGCTTCTCTTTATATTTCACTGCCATGGTTCCCGGGTTAAAACGCCAGCCTTTGCAGGCTTCGCAGATTACGCGGACATCCGGTAGAAAGTTCATCTCAATTTTCTGCATGCCATTGCCGCCGCAAGTTTCGCAGCGGCCACCTGCTACATTAAATGAGAACCTGCCTGGTGTATAACCGCGCAGCCGGGCATCCACCGTGTCAGCAAAAAGTCTGCGAATAGTATCCCAGATACCAATATAGCTGGCCGGGCAGGAGCGAGGTGTTTTGCCTATCGGGGTCTGGTCAACCTGCAGTACCGAGTCAATTGACTGCCAGCCGTCGATAAAATCGCATCCCTGCCAGGCGATAGCTTTGCGCTTTTTACCTTTCTGCACAGTGACCTTGCGCAGATTTTCATGCAGTACCGAACGAACCAGGGTGCTCTTGCCACTGCCGCTCACGCCGCTTACTACCACCATTCTGCGCAAAGGAATGTCGAGGGAAATATTCCTAAGGTTATTCAGTCTGGCAGATTCAATATGCAGGAATTCCGGATCCAGTTGAGCACGCAGCGATTCGTCGCGTAACTCCTGTAAGGGGTGACGTATTGGATTTGCCAGGAAACGACCAGTGACAGAACGCTTGTTTTTCTTAAGCTGGGCCAGGGTTCCCTGGGCCACAATTTCGCCGCCATTGATACCGGCGCCAGGCCCTACATCAATAATGTGGTCAGCCTCGGCCATAGTTGCATCATCGTGCTCGACCACAAGCACCGTATTGCCCTGTTGCTGCAGTTCGCGCAGAGTCTGGATCAGCAATTGATTATCCCGGGCATGCAGGCCGATGGTGGGTTCGTCGAGGATATAACATACCCCTTGCAGCGTAGAGCCGAGTTGCGAAGCCAGCCTGATTCGTTGTGCTTCGCCACCACTCAAACTCGGTGCTGAACGATCCAGTGTCAGGTAGCTGAGACCCACTTTTTGTAGAAAACGCAGCCGGCTGTTCAGTTCGACAAAAATATCGCGGGCAATGCTTTGCTGTTTTTTATCCAGTTTTATCTTTGCGAGAGTTTGTTCGGCCTCACTGACCGGCAGGGCAGCCAGATCGGCGATTGAGTATTGCTGGAACCGGACTGCAAGCGCTACCGGATTAAGACGTTTACCGTGACAGGCGCTGCACGGCTGGCCGCCTTCCTGATCAAGCCATGATTCTTCCTCGCCGGTTTGCTCCTCATCGAATTGGCTGATTTTTTCCCCGGTGCCGAAGCAACTATTACACCAGCCATGTTTGGAGTTATAGGAAAAAAGTCGCGGATCTAGTTCATCAAAACTGTCGCCGCAGGATGGGCATGCCCTTAAGGTTGAAAAAAGGCTATCGTCAATTTTTTTCTTAGCCGATGTATTCTGCTGGCTGATAATCAGCAGTCCATTGCCAACCGCAAGCGCTTCGTCGATCAGCGAGTTCAGGGTTTTTTCTGTTGCAGCCCCCACGGTGACCTCGCCAATCAATACTTCAATGGAATGCTCTTTGTAGCGGTCAAGTACCGGCCAGTCATTGCTGGACAGATAATCATTATCTACGCGCAGTTCAGCATAGCCTTTGGAGGCAGCCCAGGCAGCCAGTTCTTTATAAAGACCTTTGCGGGCGGTGACTACCGGTGCCAGCAGGTTCACCTTATGACCGCGCCAGTCCCGTAATATCCGCGCCATAATCATATCGCGACTCTGGGGCTCTATCGGCACATCACAGCCAGGACAATATTGAGTGCCAAGTTTGACAAATATCAGTCGCATAAAATGATAGATTTCGGTGAGCGTAGCCACTGTGCTCTTGCGGCCGCCGCGGCTGGTTCGCTGCTCAATGGCTACCGTTGGAGGAATGCCATGGATGGCATCCAAGTCCGGACGAGTGGCTGGTTGTACGAATTGCCTGGCATAGGCATTCAGAGATTCAAGATAACGACGTTGACCTTCAGCAAAAATAATATCAAAGGCCACGGTACTCTTGCCGCTGCCACTGACACCGGTGATCACCGTAAATTTGTTCCAGGGCACGTTTAAGTCAATATTTTTCAGATTGTGTTCACGGGCATGACGTATTTGAATTGCAGGTACCAGTTTTACTGCTTTGCTGCGGGCTGATTTTGCCCCCGGCGCCGCAGCAAAGCTGCGGGAACGTTGCATTTCCCGCTGGTAATCGCGCAGCGCCTCAGCGGTCAGGCCGAGTTTATCGTTCAAAAATTGCTCGGGCGTCCCTTCAGCAACCAGTCTGCCGCCTTTGTCACCGCCTTCCGGGCCAATATCAATCAACCAGTCGGCAGCAGATATCACATCCAGATTATGCTCAATGATCAGCAACGAATGCCCAGCCGCAGTCAGTTTCCGGAACGCTGCCAGCAGCACATTGATATCGTCGAAATGCAGGCCCGTGGTCGGTTCATCAAACAGGAACAACAGCCCTTTCTCGCTGCCGCCAGCACGCTTTCTTTTGCCCTCCTGCTGACTGACCGCAGCTAGGTGCCCCGCCAGTTTTAAGCGTTGCGCCTCACCGCCGCTAAGCGTAGGCACAGCCTGGCCGAGCTGCAGATAGTGCAGGCCAACCTCAAGCAGTGGACGCAGACATTGCTCAATATCAGCTTCGCCTGCAAAGAATTCCAGTGCTTCAGTAATGGTCAGTTCCAGGATATCCGCTATGGATTTCGCCTGCTTTTGCTGACCGCTGCCAAGCAGTTTTATTTCCAGTATTTCGCGTCGATAACGACTGCCATTACATTCGCTGCAACGCAGATAAACGTCACTTAAGAATTGCATCTCTACATGTTCAAAGCCATTGCCCGAACAAACCGGACAACGTCCGTTGCCGGAGTTAAAACTGAATGTTCCTGGCGTATAGGCGCGTCCCTGGGCATTCGCCTGGGCTACAAAGCGTTTACGTATCGCATCAAAGGCCCCGACATAGGTTGCCGGAATCGAGCGTGTGGTTTTACCAATCTGGCTTTGGTCAACCAGCACCACGCCATTGATTGCTTCATGCCCATGGATAGCAAGGTGAGCGCCGGCAGCTTCAGTGCCGGTACCGAACTGCTTGCTCAGACCTCGATAAAGAACATCGCGCATCAAGGTAGATTTACCGGATCCGCTCACCCCGGTCAGACACACCAACTTACCTAAAGGCAGCTGCACGTTCAGATTCTTTAAATTATGTTCAGTAGCACCTTCAATGCTGATGAAGTGGCTTTTTTGTGGCGGTGTCAATTTTTCTATGGAGCTATGCCCTTGCTGTTTAAGCAGATCCTGCACAGACTTTTCACCGCGCAGATATTGTGCAGTCAATGATGTTTTGTGTTTGAGTAACTGGGCAGGTGTGCCCATGAATTGAATTTCACCGCCATGCTTACCCGGGCCCGGACCAATATCAATGATCAGGTCTGCCGCCAGCATGACTTGTGGGTCATGTTCAACAACAATCAATGAATTACCGGCATCACGCAGACTGTGCAGTATTTGAATCATCCTTGCCATATCACGGGAATGCAGTCCGATACTGGGCTCATCAAGCACAAATAAAGTATTTACCAGTGAGGTGCCTAATGCAGTCGTCAGATTGATGCGTTGCACTTCACCGCCGCTGAGCGTGCGTGACTGCCGATTCAGGCTCAGATATCCAAGTCC
>JBDNGQ010000083.1:0-34265 GCA_041689205.1 Pseudohongiellaceae bacterium
GCGCAAGGGCGGACGCCGAACATCGAGCGGGGTATAAGAGAAAGCGGCCGACCAACTCCAGTCTGCCGAGGGGTGAAACGCCACGCCGACGGTCGCGGTGGTGAGATGACCATCAGTGGTCAACACCGAACGATCCACGATCTCGAAGATGCGGGCATTCACTTGCGCCTGGGAATCCACTTGGGTCCACGCCAGCGCCGCATACGGCTGCCAGCGTTCGCTGGCCAGCAATCGGGAGGCCATCAGCTCAAAGCCCTGGTGATCGAGCTTGAGTCTGTCATCGGATGGCGCACGACAGCCAAAAGGATTGTCGGCAGAACCCGGTGTTCCGGCGGCGGTGTGCCGGTCGCAGGTGATGTCACCGGTCGCATCGCCGCGCAGTGCGTACAATCGACCCCCGAGGTGCCAGCCGTTCGCGGCAACAAGCTGTTTCTCCAGCGCCAACCCGAAGACGCCTTTCGGCTTGGCACCATGCAGGCGCAGAGGTGGCGTCCACGACGCCACTGCGGATACTGCACCCGGCAACCCCAGGTGCAGGCGGCCCCGGCCAAATAC
This sequence comes from Pseudohongiellaceae bacterium, assembly GCA_041689205.1. Lineage (GTDB taxonomy): Bacteria > Pseudomonadota > Gammaproteobacteria > Pseudomonadales > Pseudohongiellaceae > JAVVEG01. Next base: position 556 of record JBDNGQ010000083.1, read on the forward strand.
GGGAGACTTGTTCATGTCCTCGTACTTGAAGCCACCAAACCCCACTCGTTGTTCCCGCTCGGAGAGTCTGGGAATAGAGCCGACTTCGGCAGAGAACTGCAGGCTCCAGGGCTCCATCACTGTGGGCGGCACCGAGCCAAGATTGAGAGTCGCCGCCAGGGTATGCGCCATAGCCCAGCCTTCCGGACTGTCGAAGTCGACGCGTTCACGATCGTAGATCACTTCCTGTGCGTGCAGAGTCGACGCTGTGACAACAAGAGCGATCAAGAGCGCTTGAATAACTTGCTTTACTGGTTTCTTTCTCACAACGTTGAAAGTCGATTGATGATGAAATTGGTCACATCAGTAGCGCAGCTCGAAGTCGAGTTATCAACACAAGCCCCCGAGTTGCCCCGTGGCATGGTGCCATTGATTCTGGCCCGCAAGGATACAAATGAAGCAGTGGTATAAGCCCGAAGGTCAGGCGCTGAACCACCCTCGCCTTTGGAGCCGTGACACACTGCGCACAAACTGCCATACCGGCTCTGGCCGGCGGCGATACTGGCGACCAGTGGATCAGGCGTGGGTGCCGGTGCGGGAGGAAGGGCCGGAACCGCAGGCTCATTCGTCACGCTGTGTACTGAGAGATTGCCAAAAACGATGGTGTTGCTGTTGATGAGCGTCATGTTGAGATTATACAATTCGCCCCCCACCCGCACGCTCGGCACATTCAGCACCCCGCCCTCCAGCAGGCGCACTGCGCGCGGCCCGGCCGTCACCCCACCTCCATAGACATAGGCATCACTGAGCGAGAACTCAAATGGATCCTGCCTGGTCAGCTGCAACGACGCATTGACGATGCCCGTGCCAGGCACATCCACCACAGGCAGATTCAACACCGCCGTGCCATTGTCGAACAGTGACGTCACCGCCACATCCACCGTGACCGTCTGGCCGGCAAAATTCACCGGATTGGCAATGACTGTGGCACCATCGAAGCGCAGCGCCTGCACACCATTTCTGGGCAATTGGGTACGCTGATAGGCCACCGAGTCGATACCCACCAGTTGCACGGTGCCACCCTCGGTAAAGAGGAAGCCTGCGGGCAACTGATAATCCACATGCAGTTGCGTGAAGCCGGAAAACGCCACTGTCCCGATCAACACCGATTTGTTGGCGGTCTGCGAACTGCTAAGGCTTGAGGGGAAAGTGAATGTCTGCCCGACGCCTCCCGCTGCGTTGAGTGCCCGCAGTGTGCGCCCGGACAAACCCTGCTGATCGTTGCTGGTGGTCGTCAGCTTGACGTACTGCACGGCGCCGTCGGTGTTGGAGAATATTTCGCTGATGCGCCAGGCATCGACTGCCTGGGCGGGTAAGGCTGAAAACAGCAAGACGACAAAAACTATTCCTTTAACGACAGCGAGGTCTTTCAATCGATCAAGGCTATACATCTTATTTTCCTTGGGCCACTACGCCCTTCTCGTTGTGCCGCTAACTAAACGCCCTTAACTACGGCGCCAGCGAAAGTAGCGCTCAGCCCATGGTAACAGTTTTACCGGGATGCGCGCACTGCGCCAGGCGTTGGCTGTGAAGCGGTTTGCTTCAGAGAGGGTTGGATAAATGTGCGTGGTTGCGGCTATTTTTTTCAGCCCCAGACCGTGCGTCATAGCCAGCACAAATTCGCTGATTAATTCTCCGGCGTGATAGCCAACAATGGTCGCGCCCAGAATTTTGTCGCTGCCAGGCACCGTCAACACTTTAACAAAACCATGTGCCTCCCCATCCGCAATGGCGCGATCAAGATCATCAATACCATAACGGGTCAGCTCATACTCTATACCCTGCTGTCGGGCTTCCTTCTCATTAATGCCAACCCGCGCTACTTCCGGATCGGTGAAGGTGGCAAATGGCACTACTGAATAATTTACACGGAACTTTTTCAAGCCGCCGGCCAGCGCATTCAAGGTTGCGTACCAGGCCTGAAATGAGGCCATGTGCGTAAACTGATAAGGTCCGGCGACATCACCACAGGCATAAATGGTCGGGCAGGAAGTCTGCAGCGATTCATTAACTTCAACAGTGCCGTTGTCTGCCAGCCGTACCCCGAGCTCTTCGAGGCCAAAGCCCTGGACGTTCGGTTTGCGCCCCAGCGCCACCAGTACTTTATCAAACTCAACGTGTACCGGCTCATCCTGATATTCAGCCGTCATGGTGTGTACACCGTCGATGCTTGAAAACTGTTTGATTGAATGACCCGTGAGCACGCGAATTCCGTCGGCAATGAATTTCGCCTGCACCAGCTGCGCGACATCTTCGTCTTCGCGTGACATTACCCCCGGCGCCTGATCAACCATGGTGACCTGCGATCCCAGACGCGCGAAACTCTGCGCCAGTTCGCAGCCAATCGGCCCCGCACCCAGCACCAGCAGACGCGCTGGCAGTTCACGCAATTCCCAGACATTCTCGGAGTGCAGATAGTCGATTTTATCCAGGCCTGGAATCGGTGGCACCATCGGCCGGGCACCGGTTGCGACTATAATTGCGCGCGTGCTTATCTGCCGGCCATCTACTTCTACTGTCCACGGTGAGGTAATGCTGGCGCTGCCGCTAAGGCAATCGACACCCAGTGAGGTGTAGCGCTCGACTGAATCATGCGGTTCAATACTGCGGATAACGCTCTGAATCCGCTCCATAACGCTGGCGAAATTGACCTGACCCTTTGCCTCATCAATACCAAATTCCCCTGCTCTGCGAATGTAATCGGCAATGCGGGCACTGCGAATCAAGGACTTGCTGGGCACACAACCGGTATTAAGACAGTCCCCACCCATCTTATGTTTCTCAATCAGAATCACTTTGGATTTCGCACCGGCAGCAATGATTGACGACACCAGACCTGCAGAACCGGCTCCGATTACTACGAGGTTAGCATCAAAGGATTTCGGCTTTTTGAAGCCATGCAGGCCTTTATTGCGCTGTAAAAACGCGATAATCCCTTTCGCCACCCAGGGAAACAGACCCAACAGAGCGAAGGAAAATATCAGCGAAGGACTAACCAGCCCGGACAATGAACCAATCTGTCCCAGCTCCGCACCTGCATTCACATACACAATTGTGCCCAGCAACATACCGATCTGGCTGACGATGAAGAAAGGCAGCACCCGTATCGGTGTTAAACCCATGACCAGATTGACCAGGAAAAAAGGGAACAGAGGCACCATCCGGATACTGAATAGATAAAAATTGCCATCTTTTGCTATGCCGTCGTTTACGGTCTTCAAATACTTTTTAAAGCGGCGTTGCACCCAGTCTCGCAGCAGCAAGCGCGAAGCAAGAAACGCCAGGGTGGCACCAATGGTGCTGGCAAATGAGGCGAGGATTGTTCCCCAGAGCAGACCAAAGACTGCACCACCAACCAGGGTGGTAATAGCAGCACCAGGAATAGAAAGAGCCGCAATCGCAACATAGATCAGAAAATACGCCAACGCAGTCAGCACGAAATTTTCTCTGGCGTATTGACGAATGCCTTCCAGCTGCGACTGCACATACTCCAGTGTCAGGAAACGGCCAAGATCCAATGCAAAATAAAGACCGAACAGAACAATGAACAGCAGAAGAACAGTAAGTTTTGTTTTGTTCATGTTTGCCCTTGCCAGCATTTGGCGATATGGTATCGGGGAATTTGACTGTGCCGCATCATAACTGTTACAGAACTGCGTTTCATCGCAAAATTTGCGTTATCAACCTGAGCAAACGAGAAAACATCCACCGTGTCCGATTTCAAACCTGTCAGCCATGAAACCCGTCAGTTTCCCTTCACCCGCATGCGCCGGATGCGCCGCGATGAATTCAGCCGCCGCCTTATGCGGGAGACGCGCCTGACCACTGATGATCTGATACTGCCGCTGTTTATCGTCGAAGGCAGCGGGCAACGTCAGGAAATCGCCTCAATGCCTGACGTTTTTCGCTTGAGTATTGATGAACTGATGAAAGAGGCGGAAGAACTTGTTGCGATTGGGATCCCGGCTATCGCGTTATTTCCATCTCCGGAAGCCAGCACTAAAAGTCTTGATGGTAAAGAAGCCTGGAACCCTGACGGCCTGGTGCAACGGGCTGTGCGCAGTCTGAAACAGGCATTTCCGGGGCTGGGCATTATTACTGACATTGCGCTGGACCCCTACACCACCCACGGTCAGGACGGCATCATTGACCATAATGGCTACGTGCTCAACGAGGAAACCGTGCAGGCGCTGGTGCAGCAGGCGCTCTCTCATGCCGCCGCCGGGGCGGACATTGTCGCGCCTTCGGATATGATGGATGGTCGCATCGCCGCCATCCGCGCAGCGCTGGAGAGCAAAGGATTTATCTATACCCGCATTCTGGCCTACTCTGCTAAATACGCCTCCAGCTATTACGGGCCCTTTCGTGATGCGGTCGGATCCAGCAGCAATCTGGGCAAGGGTAATAAGCACACTTACCAGATGGACATTGCCAACAGCGATGAAGCCTGTCATGAAGTTGCGTTGGATCTGGCTGAGGGCGCCGACATGGTCATGGTCAAGCCAGGCATGCCGTATCTGGATATCGTGCGTAATATCAAAGATCGATTCGGCGCGCCGACGCTGGTGTATCAGGTCAGTGGTGAGTACGCGATGCATATGGCTGCAGCACAGAATGGCTGGCTGGATGAAAAAGCGGTCGCTATGGAGTCGCTGATCTGTATCAAGCGCGCCGGAGCGGATGCAATCCTGACTTATTTTGCTAAGAAAGTAGCTGTTGAGTTAAATAAAAAGGTCTGAGCAGACGCAGCAGCACGCACTCAAACAGCGGGTATGACAATAGCCCTGGCAAATTAAAACAGAATTCCCGCTTGAATCCTGGATTTTAAGCCTTATTATTAAAGACCAGCGCAAATCGTATATGCAGGCACATGCCATAAGCCTTGCAATTACCCAGATCAACCCCCGCGCAGGCGAACACGCTGCCCGGGTTAAACATTTCAATCGTATTGAAGGAATTTATTTATGAGCGACAATATCGTCCACGTATCCGATGCAAGTTTTGAACAGGACGTACTGAAAGCTGACGGCCCGGTATTGGTAGATTTCTGGGCTGAGTGGTGCGGACCATGCAAAATGATTGCACCAGTACTTGATGAATTATCCAACGAATACGCAGGTAAACTGAAAATCGCCAAACTTAATATCGATTCGAACACCGACACAGCCCCGAAATACGGTGTGCGTGGAATCCCAACATTGATCATCTTTAAGAATGGTCAGGTTGAAGCAACGAAAGTCGGTGCTCTGTCCAAGTCTCAGCTGGCCGCGTTTATTGACAGCGTTATTTAAAGACACTGAGAGAGGCCTGGAGACATACTGCTGACAGGAATTACTGAATTTGTATTTGTCAGCAGGCAGGGCCACCGTCAAGTTGGCTCCAATATAAGCAAAAATTTTTCTGGACACCGCCGTAAAGTCGTTTTATATTGGCCTCCGTCCCCGATGTACGGCATTCAGTTTCTCTCATCTCTACAATATTTTTACCGTATATCCTTAAGCCTTTTTAGAAAATTAACCAGAAGAAAGCCATACCACCCTGTTAGTAAAACGTGACTCTACGCTCATCCTGTTTATGCTTATTCTGCAATCGGGCTGCGCTGCTGATCATAAATCCTCTTTCCCCCACAAAAAACAATCCGTAAATCATGAATCTAACTGAATTAAAAAAGAAACCAATAACAGAACTACTCGCCACAGCCCAGGAAATGGGTCTCGAAAACCTCTCCAGAACCCGCAAACAGGACATCATTTTTTCGATCCTGAAAAAGCATGCTAAAAATGGCGAGGATATTCATGGCGATGGCGTGCTGGAAATTCTGCAGGACGGCTTTGGCTTTCTGCGTTCGGCTGACTGTTCCTATCTTGCCGGGCCCGATGACATTTATGTCTCGCCCAGTCAGATACGACGTTTCAATTTGCGCACGGGGGATACCATTGACGGCAAGATCCGCCCCCCTAAAGATGGCGAACGCTATTTTGCGTTACTGAAAGTCTCTGAAGTCAATTTCGCCAGACCCGAAACCTCCAAGCAAAAAATCCTCTTCGAAAATCTTACCCCGCTGTTCCCGACCAAACGTCTTAAACTCGAAGTAGGCAATGGCAGCACCGAAGATCTCAGCGCCCGTATCATCGACCTGACAGCCCCTATCGGCAAAGGTCAACGCGGCTTGATCGTATCTCCGCCAAAAGCAGGTAAGACATTAATTCTGCAGAATATTGCGCAATCGATTACACGCAATAATCCAGAGTGTCGCTTAATCGTCTTGCTGATTGATGAGCGTCCGGAAGAAGTGACCGATATGCAGCGTTCCGTGCGCGGCGAAGTGGTCGCCAGCACCTTTGATGAACCACCTTCGCGTCACGTGCAGGTCGCCGAAATGGTGATTGAGAAAGCCAAACGCCTGGTCGAACACAAAGAAGACGTAGTGATACTGCTCGACTCGATCACTCGTCTGGCACGCGCCTACAACACCATCGTGCCCTCATCCGGCAAAGTACTTACCGGCGGTGTCGATGCGCATGCTCTGGAGCGCCCAAAGCGTTTCTTCGGTGCGGCACGCAACCTTGAAGAAGGTGGCAGCCTCACGATTATCGCTACCGCTCTGATTGATACCGGATCGAAGATGGACGAAGTGATCTACGAAGAGTTCAAAGGCACCGGCAATATGGAATTGCACCTGGACCGCAAGATCGCGGAAAAACGCGTTTATCCTGCGATCAATGTGCGCCGCTCCGGTACGCGTCGTGAAGAGCTGTTGACGACCGAAGAAGAACTGCAACGCATGTGGATCCTGCGCAAGATTCTCAGCTCCATGGAAGACGTGCAGGCGACTGAATTTATTCTGGATAAGCTGAAGGATTCCAAAACCAATGAAGAATTCTTCAATGCGATGAAGAGGAAGTAATTGAGTCTGGACGACCATGGCCTGTAAAGATCTCAGAGAGTTTATTGCACTGCTGGAAGCCGAAGGCGAACTCAAACGCATTCAGACCGAGGTAGATCCTTATCTGGAAGTTACCGAGATCTGCGATCGGACACTGCGCAGTAACGGCCCCGCATTACTGTTTGAGAACCCGAAAGGTTCAAGTATCCCCTTGCTGGCCAATCTGTTTGGCAATACCCGGCGCATTGCGCTGGCGATGGGACAGCAGGATCTGAAAGGTTTGCGTGATGTCGGCCATTTGCTGGCATTTCTGAAAGAACCGACGCCACCAAAAGGCTGGAAACAGATCTGGGAAAATCTGCCGACGTATCGGCAGGTTCTCAATATCACTCCCACCGTAAAAAAATCAGCACCCTGTCAGGATGTCATCATTGATGAGCCTGATATCGATCTTTCTTTTTTGCCCATTCAAACCTGCTGGCCAGGCGATGTCGGCCCGCTGATTACCTGGCCTCTGGTGATAACCCGCGGACCGGAAAAAGAGCGGCAGAACCTGGGCATTTACCGCATGCAGGTGATCGGACCCAATAAGCTGATCATGCGCTGGCTGTCCCATCGCGGTGGCGCACTGGATTTCCGTGACTGGCAGCTTAAACATCCAGGTCAGGGATTTCCGGTGTCGATAGCAATTGGTTCGGACCCGGCAACCACGCTGGCGACGGTAACACCTATTCCAGACACACTCTCAGAATATGCCTTTGCCGGCTTGCTGCGCGGTGAAAAAACTGAAGTGGTTAAATGTCTGACGAATGATCTGCAGGTTCCCGCCAGCGCGGAATTTGTATTTGAAGGGGTTATCGAACCCGGCGAGATGGCTGACGAAGGTCCCTACGGGGATCACACCGGCTACTATAATGAAGTGGAAAAATTCCCGGTCTTTACCGTGAAGAAAATCACCCATCGCAAAGACCCGATCTATCACAGCACCTATACCGGCAGACCACCCGATGAACCAGCGATGCTGGGGCTGGCATTAAATGAAGTGTTTATACCTTTGATCCAGAAACAGTACCCGGAGATTGTGGATTTTTATCTGCCGCCGGAAGGCTGTTCATACCGTGTTGCGGTGATCAGTATCAAGAAACAATATCCCGGTCATGCCAAGCGTATCATGATGGGTGCCTGGTCGTTTCTGCGCCAGTTCATGTATACCAAGTTTGTGATTATTACTGACGATGACATTAATGTGCGGGACTGGAATGATGTGATCTGGGCGATCAGTACCCGCATGGATCCGGTGCGCGATACTATTAACATTGAAAACACGCCGATTGACTATCTCGATTTTGCCTCACCCGTATCCGGTCTGGGTTCCAAAATCGGTATGGATGCCACCAATAAGTGGCCGGGCGAAACCCAGCGTGAATGGGGTACCCCAATACGCATGGCCGACAGCGTGAAAAAGCGCGTCGATGAGTTATGGGCAGAGCTGGGAATCCAATAGTCTGTGAGTAACTCTATGAGCGCTGCTCAGGCTGTCTGCGGAATTTCCTGACCAGGTTCATTGGATTCAACCAGCTTAACAACACCGACAGCAAACGCAGCAACAGCAGAATCAACAGTAATGCCACCAGCAACGCAAACAAACTGGTTTCAAAGGTGTAGTTGGCGTAAGTGATCAGAATATAACCTGGATCCCGGGCCAGATTGATTGCCAGCAGCAGACCGCCCAGAATTGCCAGCAGACTCAATAAAAACATTCTTACCATGATCAATCCTCCCTGACAGAGAGCGCGGCATCAGCACCGGCATTTGCGCCTGATTGCTGCAACATGCGCAGCGACGCAGAGATATCCGGAACCTCCGCTTGCAGCTTCATCAGCATTAACTTTTCGATCTCCTGCAGCATTACCCTGCCCTGCACACTGTCCTCCAACTGATATTGATTCAACCAGGCCTGGCTGCGCCGCAGAGTTTCATGAAAAAGTGACTCCTGGCGCATCAGTAAAGCCAGCTGTGATTGTTCAAGCAACAGTCGCAGATTCTGCTTTATATAATAATCCTGTTGCGGCGGAAGCATCTCTGCCGGTGCCTGCTCCCATTCCCGCCACACAAAAATTGAACCCAGCAGCGCCAGACCTGCATCCAGCACACCGTTTTCCAGAGCTGGGGCAGAGGGTACGGCGGAAGCTGTCACAGAGGAGTTGGCAAGCTGCGCCTGATAAGCATCACGCAATGAGCTTACCAGCGACAATTCCTCAACCGCTTCAGCAAGTGCAGCAATGCGCACATAAGCACCTGCAATATCCGGCTCTGTCACTGCCCGCAAAGCACGCAGATCTTCAGCGAGATTCTGCCGCAAGGCGAGCACCGGAGTATGTTGAATATCACGCAGCAAGGCATCCGCACTGCTGACCAACATGGCGGCAGAATTACTGTCTCTCTCCAGCTGTAATTTCTGATTCGCCAGCCGCAGCAGATGCTCCGCCTCAGCATAAAGCCATTGTTCATCACGAGTCTGCGCCGCCGCAAGCTGTCGCTGCACTACCCCGACAGAATCTCTGATGATGTCGAGACGGCGGGAAAAATCCTGCTGTAGAGTGACCACCACTTGCTCATCAACGCCCTCTTCGGCCGTCAGATCGCCGAGCTGGTTATTCATGCGGTTGATCAAGCTTAGAAATTGCGCCTCAGCATTCTGCTGCGCTGCACTTAAACGCTGATTCTCCAGCTGCAGTTCAGCGGCGATGCTTTGGGTCCGCCACTGGTTATAGGTCGTCCAGGCGATGCCCATCAGGATTGGCGAGATCAACACCAGCACCAGCAACACCCGCAGGCGCTGCCTTTTGACTTTGCTGCTAACTTTGGTCGAATTACTGCGACTAAGCTCATCAAGCACTTTCGAGGTATCGATGGGAGGTCTGGCAGAATTATCATCGTTCATTGAATTCCTGCATCCTTTAAGATTTATTATTTTGCAACTGTCTTAGCGCAGTCATGACTGCTTCATCATTGGCAGCACCGGCATTCAACACACGCGTGAATCCGGCGCTGCGGGCCTGCTCAAGCAGCCGTTGCGAGGGCACAATCACAGAAAAGGTTTTAATTTCGTCATTGTCGTTAAGCAGATGTAATAAGACATCCAGTATCTGCGCACTGGTGACCACAATAGCGTCAATCGGATCGCGACGGATCAGTTCATCCACAATGTCTGTTGTGTAGTCGGGTGTGCGGCGGCTATAAAGTTCCAGGTAGTCCACTTCAGCGCCCCGTTGGCGCAGCGTCTCTGCCAGCAGTTCGCGGCCACCCTTGCCGCGAAATAACGCAATTCGCTCGCCCTGCACCTGGTCGAGCGGAGGCAGAGCCAGCAGATCTTCGCTGGTGACACCGCGTTCAGAACAATACACGGGCCAGGAGAGGCGTCTCAGCACAGTCGCTGTTCCGGGTCCTACCGCAAATGCTTCAAGGCCTGCCGGCAACTGGGGCCAGTAACGGTCAATCCATTGCAGGCCTTGTTCGGCGGCATTAGTGCTGATGAATATTGCTTTGCTGTACCGATCCAGATTGAGGATTTTCTGCTTTACGATCTCCAGTTCTTCGGGATCGTTCAGCGGCTCGATTTCAATCAAAGGTAACTGGCACACCTTGCCGCCGCTGCGTTCGATAGCTGCTGCGATACCTTCCGACTGTCGCGTCGGACGGGTAAGCAATACAGTCATCCCGTGAAGATCGTTTAAGCTGTTCATGGGTTCTCAGTCTACGGGTTCAATCTGAGTGCAGATGCCCGCGCTTATGTCACTCCTGCAATGCCTTTAATATTGCGCCGGCACCCTGTGCCAGCAGGTCCTCGGCGACCTGGATTCCGAGTGCAACTGCCTCATTCCGATGGCCATGCCTTTGGCTGCGCAGGATGACACTGCCATCAGGCTCTCCAACCAGAGCGCGCAAATGCAATTGCTCACCATCAAGTTCAGCATAACAGGCTATCGGAACCTGACAACCCCCATGTAAATGTACATTGACGGCACGTTCGGCATTGACGCGATCGGCGGTGTCCTGATGATGCAATGGTTTTAATAATTCAATCACTGCCAGATCGTTGCTGCGACATTCTATACCCACCGCTCCCTGCCCCCCTGCTGGCAGGGAAAAATCCGTACTCAGACGCTGCCGGATCCTGTCACCAAGTCCCAGTCGTTTCAAACCTGCGCTGGCCAGTATGATCGCATCGAATTCGCCTTTATCCAGTTTACCCAGCCTTGTGCCGACATTGCCGCGCAGATCGGCAATCTGCAGATCCGGGCGCTGGTTGCGCAGCTGGCATTGCCGCCGCAGGCTGGAGGTGCCGACTTTTGCTCCTTGAGGCAGCGCAGAAATGCTGTGGTAATGATTAGAAACCAGCGCATCGGTAGGATCTTCTCGTTCGCATATCACGGCCAGCGCCAGTCCCTCTGGGAATTCCATTGGCACATCTTTCATCGAATGCACAGCGATGTCTGCTTCATCATTCAACATCGCGACTTCCAACTCTTTGACAAACAGAGCCTTGCCACCGATTTTAGCCAGCGGACTATCCAGGATAATGTCGCCTTTGGTGGTGAATCCTACTAACTCAACTTTCAAATCAGGATTATTTGCCATCAGTGCATCGCGCACATATTCGGCCTGCCACATGGCCAGAGGGCTGCGACGGGTGGCTATGCGGAGTGTCTTTACTGCCATAGAGAATGTTCCATTAGTGCTGTTGTTCGTGATATTGCCGCTGATTCTACGCGAATACAACACTACATTCGCCCAGTTATTGCTATAATCCCGCGCCACAACCGGATGGCAGAACTGTTATGAGTGCCCCTTATGAGTGAAGGATCTAAACCAGAAATCAAACTGTGGGGCGGCCGTTTTTCGGAAGCAACGGACGCATTTGTTGAGCGCTTTACTGCCTCGGTGACATTTGACAAGCGCCTCTACCACCATGACATCAACGGCTCCATTGCCCATGCCCGCATGCTGGAAAAAGTTGGCATCCTCACTTCTGCAGAAGCCAGCGATATCGTCACTGGTCTGGAATCGATTCGCAGTGACATTGAAGCGGGTCGCTTTGAATGGTCCATCAAACTGGAAGATGTTCATATGAACATCGAGTCCGCACTGACCAGCCGCATTGGTCTCACCGGCAAGAAACTGCATACCGGCCGCTCGCGCAATGATCAGGTCGCCACCGATATCCGTTTATATGTTCGCGATGAAATCGACCACATTGCGCTGAGGATTACTGCCTTGCAGACCGCACTGCTGGATCTGGCCGAACGTGAAGCGGATACTATAATGCCGGGCTTTACTCATATGCAGACTGCTCAGCCTGTCACTTTTGGCCATCATCTGATGGCCTGGTATGAGATGCTGGAGCGTGATTACGGTCGCCTGCTGGATTGCCGCAAGCGTGTCAATATCTCACCGCTGGGCGCTGCCGCCCTGGCCGGCACCAGTTTTCCGATTGATCGTGAATTCACCGCCCAACTGCTCGGCTTTGATGCGCCAGCCCGCAATTCCATGGATGCGGTCAGCGATCGTGATTTCGCGATCGAACTGGCCTCCTTTGCCAGCTTGCTGATGACCCATCTGTCACGTTTCTCCGAAGAACTGGTGCTGTGGACCTCCGCTCAATTTGATTTTATAGAACTGCCGGATCGCTTCTGCACTGGCTCCTCCATTATGCCGCAGAAAAAAAATCCCGATGTCCCTGAACTGGTGCGCGGCAAGACCGGGCGCGTCAATGGGCATCTGATTGCGCTGCTCACGCTGATGAAATCGCAACCTCTGGCCTATAACAAAGACAATCAGGAAGACAAGGAACCTTTATTCGACCTTATCGACACGGTGAAGGATTGCCTGCAGGCTTATGCCGGCATGGTGCCTGCAATCAAAGCCCGACGTGAGAATATGTACCAGGCCGCGCTCAAGGGTTATGCAACGGCCACCGATCTGGCGGATTATCTGGTAAAGAAAGGCATGGCTTTTCGTGATGCCCATGAAGTGGTGGGCAAATCTGTCGCGTTTGGCATTGACCAGAGGCGTGATCTCAGCGCCTTAAGCCTGGATGAGTTGAAGCAGTTTTCCGCGCAGATAGAGCAGGATGTGTTTGCGGTGTTGACGCTGGAGGGTTCGGTCCAGGCCCGCAGGCATATCGGTGGCACAGCGCCTGATCAGGTGCGTGCTGCCGTTGCTGAGCGCAGAACTGCGTTGCTGGCTCGGGCTTGAAGCACCGGGAACTTAGCGTGGTCTTTCCACGAACGTCTGGGTATAATCAGCGTAAGCCCAACTATTGAAGGCAACATATTGAAAATGCGAGAAAATTCCTTAAATTCAATAAAAAAAATTGTATCCTGTCTGGGATGTGCACTGCTACTTTCCATCCTTAACGGCTGCGGCCAGAAAGGACCATTACAGCGCCCGGCACAAAGCAGCGCTGAATTCCCTGCTGTCCACTCAAGCCTGGATAAACCTGTTGCTCAGGTTTCTTCCTGAGTGCTAAACAACGCGCACTGAATACCCCGGATCAAAATGACTATGGATCACTTTCAATACCAGCACGGGCAGCTGTTCGCCGAAGCCGTCCCGGTTAAAGACATCGCGGCAGCACATGGCACTCCCTGCTACATATACTCCAAAGCGGCTCTGGAAGAAAATCTCGCAGCCTGGCAACAGGCGCTGGTCGGCAGCCCTCACCTGGTGTGCTTTGCAGTCAAATCCAACTCTAACCTCGCCGTGCTCAATGTCCTGGCTAGGATGGGTGCAGGTTTTGACATAGTTTCAGGTGGCGAACTAATGCGCGTGCTGGCAGCTGGCGGCAAGGCCAGCACAGTAATTTTTTCCGGGCTTGGCAAAACTGAGGCTGAGATTGCCCAGGCTTTGAGCGCTGAAATCCTGTGCTTCAATGTTGAATCAGAGCCCGAACTGGCGCGCATCAATGAAGTTGCCGGACGACTGGGCAAAACCGCTGCGATCTCTTTGCGGGTGAATCCAGATGTTGATGCCGGCACCCACCCTTATATCTCTACCGGCTTAAAAGAGAATAAATTTGGTATTGATATCGATGCTGCATTTGCTGTTTATCAGCATGCTGCGGCATTGCCTCATATAAAGGTCATCGGTGTGGACTGCCATATCGGCTCGCAGTTGACTACCATTGAGCCATATCTGGATGCGGTTGACCGGCTGCTGGTACTTATCGACAAGCTCGCGGACAGCGGCATCCAACTTGAACACTTAGACATCGGTGGCGGTCTCGGTGTGGTCTACAACGATGAGCAACCGCCGCAGCCGCAGGTATTGGTTGACGCGGTCCGCAGTAAACTTAAGAATCGTAAGCTGACGCTGATTATGGAGCCGGGACGCTCGATTTCAGCAAACGCTGGGATTTTTGTAAGCAAGGTAGAATTTCTAAAGCTGTCTACGCATAAAAACTTTGCAATCGTAGACGGGGCCATGAATGATCTGCTGCGCCCTGCGCTTTACGGGGCCTGGCAGAATATCGTCCCGGTGCAGATACAGGAAAGTGCAGAACCTGAACGCATCTATGATGTCGTCGGTCCGGTATGCGAATCTGCTGATTTCCTGGGTAAAGACCGCAGCCTGCGAATTGCACCTGGAGATCTGCTGGCAGTGCGCTCAGCAGGCGCCTATGGCTTTGTAATGAGTTCAAATTACAATACCCGCAGTCGAGTGCCGGAGATTATGGTCTCTGCCAGCAAAGCTACCGTGGTCAGGGCGAGGGAAACCATAGAACAGCAATTGAGTCTGGAAAGCATTTTAGGCGATTAAATAAAATATTATGCAATTACCCTTTACCAAAATGCACGGCCTCGGCAATGACTTCATGGTCCTCGACCTGATTTCCCACCCGGTCAGTCTAAGCGCAGAGCAGATCCGCCAGCTTGCTGATCGAAATTTTGGCGTTGGTTTTGATCAGCTGCTGATGATTGAGCCTCCCAGCCAGCCCGACGTAGATTTTGACTACCGCATTTATAACTCAGACGGCAGCGAAGTTGAGCACTGCGGCAACGGTGCACGCTGCTTTGCCCGTTTCGTGCTCGACCGCGGTTTGATCAAGCGCACGCCGATCCGGGTCAAAACCGTTAACAAAATCATCCAGCTTGATGTGCTGGAAAATGGTTTGATTATTGTCGATATGGATGTGCCGGATTTCGAACCAGCGGCACTGCCTTTTGATGCCGCGCAGGCAGAAACCTATCAGTTGCAAGCAAATGTTGATGGCCAGGCACTGCGGATAAATTTTCGCGCCGTTTCGGTGGGTAATCCGCACGCCGTAATCCAGGTAAATGATGTCGACCAGGCTCCGCTGCATCAAATTGGTCCGGCGCTGGGTGCACACCCTGCTTTCCCCAATGGTGTAAATGTTGGCTTCATGCAGGTTATCGATAGAAAAACTATCCGCCTGCGCGTTTTTGAACGCGGTGCCGGCGAAACGGTTGCCTGTGGCACCGGTGCCTGCGCGGCAGTAGTCACAGGAATTCAGGGTGGTCTGCTGGATAATGATGTAAAAGTCATGCTGCGCGGCGGGGAACTGACTATATCCTGGGCTGGTCACTCTCATCCGATCCTGATGCAAGGACCGGCAAGCACTGTTTACGAAGGAATCGTCACACTATGAGCAGTATCTCCAACAGAGCGTCAGTCACCGCAGAACAGGTCGAGGAATACTTGCAGAACAATTCCGAATTTTTCATTGACCATGCTCAGTTGCTGGCCGATCTGTCCCTGCCACATGAAAGCGGAACCGCGGTGTCGCTGCTGGAGAGACAGGTAAAAATCCTGCGCGATCGCAGTATAGAGTCGCGACTCACACTGAATACGCTGTTGGAAAATGCCCGCTATAATGACCAGCTTTTCAGCGTCACCCGTAATCTGATCCTGACCCTGCTGGAAGAAACTCAGCTTGAGCAGATGATCAGCGTGACGAAGGCAAATCTTTGTACCCAACCTGGTATAGACGCATGCTCGATAATTCTGTTGGACATTAACACAACCCGTACTCCGACAGAGGTTGAAACTGCCCGGGAACTGCTGCAACGTTTCCCATCACTGTTCCGCTCTCCTCCCAAAGTATTAAGTCAGGTTTTGGATAAGGAAGCCGCGCATCTGCTGTTCCCAGACCTGATTATGAACATTCGTTCCGCTGCTTTGTGCCCCGTCACACATGCAGGATCAATTGTCGCAATACTCGCGATAGGCAACCAGGCGCAGGATTATTTTAGCGAGGAGCTGGACACCCTGTTTTTGGATTTTATAGCTGAAGTGCTGGGCTCACTGCTCAACAGACACTTGCTTAGTGGAAAGTCTGTTAAATGACTAAAAAGCACCGGGACCTAAGAAGGAAGATTAACTCGATAGCTGAGCATAAAAATCTGGTGTCTATTATCTGCCGCACGGTTAATCGACCGGTGCTTGAACATGCACTGCGCTCAGTTGCCGCGCAAACGCACCGACCACTGGAAGTTATTCTGGTAGACGCTACAGGAAAGGGTTTACCTGACTTTCAGCAGTGGTGTGACGAGGTTCCGGTGCAACTTATCAGCACTAAGAAGCCATTAAGCCGACCACAGGCCGCCAACATCGGTCTGGATGCCGCACAAGGCGAGTTTATTCTATTTCTTGATGATGACGACTGGATCAGCCCTGAGCACATAAGCACCCTGCTCAAGTGTCTGGGTGATAATCCTCAGGCTGGTGTTGCTTACAGCAGCACTCAGAAAACCGATAGAGCAGGAAGGCCAATCGAAGCAGACGTTTTTAGAATTCCTTATGAGGCGGCACGTCTAAGACGAGACAATTTTATTCCCATCCATGCCGCCATGTTCAAAGCTTCGCTGTTAGCTGAAGGCTGTCGATTTGATGAAAGTTTCGACGTCTTTGAAGACTGGGACTTCTGGTTGCAGCTTTCGAATCAAACCGACTTCATTCATGTTGACCTGGTGAGCGCCTGGTACCGGCAAGGCGGCGATTCTAATACCGCAGCTGCAGATGGTAAAGTTCGTTATCAGCCCGACCATCCGGTCGCAAGCGGCCGCGCGAAACTTTTCAATAAGTGGTTGCCGCACTGGACGGGCTCTGAATATAACCAGACCTTACGGACTCTTGACCAGGCTGATCTGGCTGAAGAACTTGATCAGAAAATCAGCTCCCGTGACCATGACATCGCTGCGCTAGGCAATGTAATCAGAGTCCGTGATGTTGACATCGCTGCGCTAAGCAATGAAATCAGATCCCGAGATATTGACATCGCTGCGCTGGGTAATGAAATCAACTCCCGAGACATTGACATCGCTGAGTTGGGCAATGAAATCAATCACAGTGAGCAGATTATTGAAGAGCAGAATAAAGAACTAAAATCGCACCAACGCACTATAAAGGTCTTGCAGAAGAATCTCAAAACCCGTGACCTCGACATCACTTCACTGAATGCTGACATCACTTCACTGAATGCTGACATCACTTCACTGAATACTGACATCACTTCACTGAACACTGCCATCAATTCACTGCAAACTAATTTGAACGTGCTGGGTGAGCAGCTGCACGTGTCGGGCCTGGAGAATCAGCAAGCTCACCACGAACTTCGACAGCTTGCGCACCGATTTAACAAGACCGAACAAATGCTCAGCAGGAAAACTGGCGAGCTACACGAAGCAAAGGCACATATCAGCCGACTTGAACAAGAGTTGCGGGCATTTCTTGCCTCTTTCAGTTGGAAAATAATGAAGCCTTATCGCTTTATAAAACGACGTTTTGATAAAGCCATCAGCAACCCCTTAAAGCGCAGATTTGCACCGGTAGCCGAACGACTGACTCAAATAAGTAAGAGCATCAACGCCGATCCGCAGTCTATCGCCTGCAGCCTGGATATGCCCAATGCTGCTCAGAATGAATTTTCCGAACACCTGACGATACAGGGTTGGTGTTGTGCGCCTGATGGAATACGTTCAATCGATGCTCATATCGACGGACAGCTTCAGCTGACATTTTCGGCGACCGCCAACCGACCCGATATTGCCGCTCTGTTTCCGCAGATGCCTGACGCCCTTAGCTCGGGGTTCTATCAGGAGCTCTCTCTAACTGAGTTACCTGCAGGTGCCCATCTGCTTGAAATTGTTATTAACAGTAACAATGGCGCGATAAAAAAAATCAGCCAGAATATAACCGTCTACAAAAACAGCGATCTCTATAATGCCTGGTATTGGAGAAAAACCCCTGATGACGACCAGCTCAAAAATCTGCGTTCAGAAGTAATCAGCAGCGGTCTTACTACCGCTTTTCAACTGATAGTCAGCTCGACAGATAATACCGATGCCCTGTTAATGACACTTAGCAGTATTAATGAGCAATGCTACCCTGATTATTCAGTTTATCTTGTGGCTCAACAGACCCGCGAACTCGATGACATTGTCAGTCAATCAGGATTGTCTGCTGATAAATTCATGACTGTGGACACCATTGAACAGGCCCTGACTCACTATAAAACCACCTCCGCCTGGATTGGCTTTCTGCAGCAGGGCGAGATTCTTGCGCCGCACGCGCTCTGGGAATTCGCCCAGTCTGCCCATAAGGGCTCTGCCGAACTTATCTACAGCGATCACGATCACACCAGCAGTTCGGGCGCGCATTCAGAACCCTGCTTTACACCCGAGTGGTCGCCAGAACATTTATTTTCTGCGAACTATGTTGGTGGCTTCTTTGTGAGCAGGCTCCTTCCAGACTTGAGCGGTATCGATTTTCAGAATCCTGGCTGGCGCTATGCTTATCTGCTGAGCGCGAGCGAAACCGCAACTGCCATCAACAGAATACCGAAAATGCTCTGGTCTGAACTGGAAGGTCTGCGCGATGTGGGCGCAGCAAGCGCACGCATAAACGCCGAAACCAGCATCCTGACTCAGATTTTGCAGCGCCGAAATCAACATGCCGAAATAAGCGTGCAGCTTCCAGAGGGCATTCGGCAGCTGCGCTGGCAGCTCGATGACCGCCCAAAAGTATCAATCATTATTCCGACCATGGGCAAACTTGAGCTGATCCAACCGTGTCTGGATTCATTGATCAGCCTGACTGATTATTCAAATTACGAAGTAATCATGCTCGATAACAGCCGCGGCAAAAATCCCAAAGGCATTAAATATCTGCGTAACAAGCCGGTAAAACTTATTGAATGCAATGAGGCTTTCAACTGGTCGCGCTTAAACAATATCGGCGCACAACACGCCGAGGGTGAGCTGCTGCTGTTTCTCAATGACGATATCGAAATCACTGACAGTAACTGGCTCACCGAACTGGTCAGACAAGCAGTTCGACCGCAGGTCGGCACTGTCGGCGCAAAACTGCTGTATGCAAATGGCGCACTGCAACACAGCGGCGTATTAATGGTGAATTATGGCGGCGGTTGCATCCATCTATTCCATAAATGCATGCCATCCCGGTCCATCTACCGCGATCTCCATCATACGACCCGAGAAATATCAGCAAATACCGGCGCGTGTCTGATGGTCAGCAGAAGCAAGTACGATCTGATCAAGGGCTTTGATGAAGAACTTGCCGTGGTAGGCAATGACATCGACTTTTGTCTGCGACTGTCACAGCGCGGTTACCGGAATCTGTGGACACCCCTGTGTACACTGATCCACCACGAAAGCATCAGTAGAAAAGCGACGGTACCTGAAGCTGATGAGAAAGCACTCTGGGCACGCTGGGGCGAGCGCTTCACCGCTGGCGACGAATACTACAACCCAAATCTCTCGCTTGATAAAGCTGACTTCAGTCTGAAGATCAGTTCAACACCCGTTGCCACGACGGTAGTCGCCGCACAACCAGAAACTGCTCCAGCCGACCGGCGACTACCGTTACAGCCGGGCGTAAATCTGATCGGCTATCTGCGTGCTGAAATGGGCCTGGGTGAGGGAGCCAGGAGCGATGCCAAAGCACTTAATGCGGTGCAAGAACCCTTCGGTATTATTAACTTCCAATCCGGTAATCCATCACGGATGACTGATCTTAGCTGGCAACATAAAGAAGTGACTGAGGCGCCCTACGACATCACGATTATGCATATAAACCCTGACCAGGTGCTGCAGGCAATTTTCGAGCTGCCATCAGAATATTTCGATGGCCATTACACCATTGGCTACTGGGCCTGGGAGTTGCCCGAGATGCCGGATGAATGGGTTAAATGTTTTAAACATTTCGACGAGATATGGGTGCCATCCAGGTTTGTGCAGCAGGCGGTTGCAATGAAGTCTCCAATACCGGTGGTCTGCATTCCTCATGCTATCGATGTAACAGTCGATACATCCCTGACGCGCAAAGATTTTGATTTGCCTGAAGAGGCATTTTTATTTTTGTCGATGTTTGATACCTACAGCATGGCTGAACGCAAAAATCCTTATGGCGCATTTCGTGCATTTAAAGAGGCCTTTACCCCAGACGATCAGTCGGTAAGACTCATCCTTAAGATTAATAACGCCACCCCCAAAGTGATGCGGGAGATTCGCGCAGCTATTGGTGAGTACAGCAATATTATCCCGGTGGAGCGGGTCTATAGTCGACGGGAGATCAATGCCTTAATCGCTAACTGTGACTGTTATGTATCTTTGCATCGCTCCGAAGGGTTCGGCCTGGGGCCGGCAGAAGCGATGTCACTCGGAAAGGCCTGCATTGTTACTAACTGGTCAGGAAATACTGACTATATGACTTCAACTAACTCAATCGGTATTGATGCCCGATTAATCCCTCTGGACCAGGATTACGGACCTTATAAAGCCGGACAGATCTGGGCCGATCCAGATATTACTCAGGCTGCCAGGGCAATGCAGCGTCTCGCTGCTGACCCGCAATCGGCCACAATACTCGGCAATAACGCCAGACAAACCCTGCAAGCACAGTTCTCCCCTGAATATGTTGGTATATTAATGCGAAAGCGCCTGGCCGCTATTCGCACACGGGATGACGCAACGTGCAACTTCGAACTCAATCCATACTCCAGCTGACCATTGTTGGTTTCCTGATAGTAGTAGCGCTGCTGATTGCAGCGCTGTTGATGAGCGCCCGCCAACTGGAACTGCTTGCTGAGCTAAGCACACGTACAGCCAGTCAGTCCGCCACGGCCATGCGGGCCAGTCGTCTGCTGGTGGAGAACACCAGCGCCATGGAGCGAAACGCGCGCCAGTATGCTGTAACGAACGATCCAGCATTATTTCAATATTACTCAGCCCGGCGAACAGATTTTCACAATGCGCTGGAGCTTCTCAATACAATAGCTCTCAGCGAGTTAATAAACGATCAAACGATAAATCTGTTACAAAGCGAAGGTGCTGCTCATCAAAAAATTGTCACGTTAGCAAACAGCCCGCAACTCGATTTTGAATATCCAGTTTTACTGGAGGGGGCGTACGAACTGGCCAGAGCCACTTCATCATGGGTAGACAATCAGGTAATAGTATTACGCGAGCGAACTTATAATGCACGGCGCACATTAAATTTACAGACACTGCTGCTGGTGTGCGCTGCCCTTGTCATGGCTGCCTGGTTTATTCGCCTGATTATTTCGCCATTGCGCCAGATAGACAGCGCAATTTACGCTTTGGGTGGGGGCGCCTATCAGGCTCCGATCAGTGTGCAAGGACCTAAAGATCTGCAGCTGCTGGGCGAGCGTCTGGACTGGCTGCGCGCTCGTCTCTCCCAGCTCGACCAGCAGCGCACTTCG
Organism: Pseudohongiellaceae bacterium; assembly: GCA_041689205.1. Classification (GTDB taxonomy): domain Bacteria; phylum Pseudomonadota; class Gammaproteobacteria; order Pseudomonadales; family Pseudohongiellaceae; genus JAVVEG01. Next base: position 22,245 of record JBDNGQ010000083.1, read on the forward strand.
TTCTTGCGGCATGTTTCACATGAACTTAAAACACCACTCGCTGCCATCCAGGAAAGTGCTGCATTATTAAACGATGGTATCGTTGGTGAACTTACTGATGAGCAAAAACGGATAATTCGTATCCTCAGCAGTAATTGCTCCAGACTGCTGGAACTGATCGATAATCTGTTACGGTACAACGCAGGCAGCTTTTCAGTACTTGAGGCGATGCCCCAACCCGTTAATCTCGAAAAACTTGCCAGATCCGTGATTGCTACTTATGAACTGGCCTTGAGCAGTAATGAAATTCGAGTCGTATTGCATTCGGCTAAACTGATTGTTGCCGGGGACGCAGAACGACTTCGCGTGATCATGGATAATCTGCTTAGCAACGCTGTCAAATATTCCCCATCGGATGGTTTAATCAATATCAATCTTTACGAAGAAGAGAGCTTTGGAGTTTTCGAAGTTCGAGATCAGGGCCCGGGTATTTCTGCGCATGAAAGCAAAAGTATTTTTACCGCATTCTACCAGGGAAAGGCACCCGAACGAGGTTACTACAAAGGCTCAGGGCTGGGGCTTGCAATAGCTCAGGAGTATGCAATTTCCGGAGGCGGGACTATTGAACTGATTGCATCAGTCAAAGGTGCGCATTTTAAAGCTCGCTTTCCGCTGTCTGGTACGGAAAAATAAAATGCCAACAAAAAAATTCAAGTTGCAGATATCCGCATTACGCGGTGCAGTGATTGGCGTAGTTATAATTGCTGCGCTCACCTTGCATGGCTGTTCATTTATGCAAGCCGCAGGTATGCAAGTCACCGGTATGGAAACCAGAGGTATGCAAGCTCAAGGCGGACCACCTGATTCAACGGTTACACGCACATCAGTGCAGTATTTCTCCTGGCTGCGCAGCCTCACGGACGAGGAACTACACCTGGAAAGGCTGCGGCTGGAAAGCGCTTATAAAACCAACACAGGGTTTAATCTTATTGAAAGGGTACAACTGGCACTGCTGCTCAGCACAATCAGACCTGCAGATACTGATAACCTTTTGCTGGCCCTGTCCCTGTTAACGGATGTGAATAGTATGGAAGAACCCGCTGATCATTCTCTTTATAGCGACTATGCTGAATTCGCGCAATTGTGGTATTCCGCACTGTTACAACAGGCGTCGGTACTGACAATATCCCAGCAGCAGGCAGGCCTGATCGAACGATTGCAGGAAAGAAGTCTGCTGTTGCACAACGACAATCTGCTGCTGCGGGAACAGAATCAATCGCTGTTGAAGCAGCAAACGCTGTCACAGGAGGAGATTCATAATTTGCAACTGCAGATTGATGCCCTGAAAGAAATCGAGCAGCAGTTGAATCAACGAGAACAATTACAGGAATCCCCGTGAGAGAACAACACCGAATTCTGCTGGTCGATGATGACGCAGACTTGCTGCATCTAATGCGCCTGCGTCTTGAGGCGAACGGTTTACACGTCAATGCGGTACCCAATGCAGAAAAAGCAGTTGCTCAGCTGGCCAGCTACAGACCCCATGTCGTGGTTACTGATTTAAGAATGCCAGGTATGGATGGCATGGCTCTATTTGAATTGATTCAGCAGCGATACCTGCATCTTCCTGTGGTGATTCTTACTGCTCACGGAACTATTCCTGAAGCCGTGGCTGCAGCACAGCAAGGGGTGTTCAGTTACCTGGTCAAACCCTTTGAAGCCTCTGTGCTGCTGAGCAGTATAGAGAAAGCCCTCGCGCAGACTGGACATAATGCCAATCAGGACAGAGAGACCAATGAAGAGTGGCGACGCGATATCATCTGCTCAAGTCAGTTGATGGAGACTATGCTGCAGCAGACCAAAGCAGCGGCGGTAACGGACGTCAGCATTCTTATTCAAAGCGAAACCGGTACCGGCAAAGAGATTCTTGCTCAGGCTATTCATAAAGCCAGTTCCAGAAGTAATCAGGCATTTATGGCACTGAACTGCGCAGCGATTCCTGAATCGCTGATTGAGTCAGAGTTATTTGGCCATGCTGCTGGTGCATTTACCGGTGCCAATCGCGCTCATCCGGGGCTGTTTCAGGCTGCCGACGGCGGCACCGTCTTCCTCGATGAAATCGGTGATATGCCTTTATCTGCTCAGGCCAAATTATTGCGCGTGCTGGAACAAGGTGAGGTGCGGCCGGTGGGCTCTACCGAAACAATCAAAGTGGATGTCAGAATCGTCTCTGCAACCCATCACGATCTTACTGAGAAAGTCGCAGAGAACTTATTCCGAGAAGATCTTTTTTATCGCTTAAACGTCATCACCCTTGAGCTTCCTCCCCTGTCCGTGCGCAGAGAGGATATCGTGCTGCTGGCCAATCATTTCTGTCACATGCTCAGCACCAGGCACAATAAACAAGCATTACGGTTTTCCCCGGAAGCGATGGAACTGCTGGTCAGCGCGCCCTGGCCTGGCAATGTCCGTCAACTGCTTAATGTCGTTGAGCAGTGTGTGGTGCTTACCACCAATGTGTTGATTTCCAGGAACCTGGTTGAGCGGGCACTGCGTTTTAAGGCAGGCCGCTTACTGAACCTCAGTGACGCACGCGATCAATTTGAGCACGACTACCTGATTCGTCTGCTCAATCTGGCAGAAGGCAATATCGCGCTGGCAGCACGCATGGCAGAACGCAATCGCAGCGAGTTCTACAATCTTCTGCGTCGCCATGGGCTTGATCCTGCCCAGTTTCGCAAGACCGAAGAATGATGCCTGTTGGGGGATACCAACACCTGAAGCCTGTAAAATCAATCACCTGAGAAATTGGCCATTAGAACGTCTGCGCTGCCCAACACCTTTAGGCTGATTCAATTTTCGGAAAATCATAAGTAACTGAATTTAAAGAGCTTTAATTATTGGCACGGGCATTGCTCTATCCTTCTTAAGGCGCAATCGAAAGTGCTGAATTTTTTTAACTCTTATACCCAATGCATTTTTGGAGACAGTTATGAAAGCATCACATTTTTTAGTACCCGCTATTTTCACCCTTGCTGCGAGCTTTGCTTTTGCGGCTGATGACGATTTCAAAAAATTCGATGAGGCAGATATTGATGGCGATGGCGTGTTAAGCATCCAGGAAGCACAGATGGCACTGCCAGGACTGCGGCTTGACGCTCCTGCCACTGCTGGCAGCATGCTGACCAAGCAGAGAGTGCAGCAGTCCGTCCCGGGTCTCAACTTTGATGACGATACTGCCGGCCCCGTCACTGAGGAAGAGTACGACAAGATCGTAGAGCATATGGAAGAGCGCGGCATGTCTTCAAGCCCGGCTTCAACAAGTCCTGGACAGCCCGGACAATCAAGCTCTCCCCGCACTACTACAGCGCCCGGTACTGCCCCGAGCACGACTCCACGCACCCCTGCACCTGGCTCCAGTTCACCGACTACCCCCAGGTAAACACGGTTAACCACAAAGGTCTACAACCGACCTTTTCCTTTGGCCCCTGGCATCCTTGGCAGGGGCCTTTTTTTTCAGAGGCTCCTTAGCACTCGGTAAATACTTTTTTGTAACACCGGGTTGTCAATTGCCAGTGCCTTGCCTGCGCGCAAAATCAGCTGCTGCTTTGCCGATAGTGCAGCGCTGTGCTGGCTGGCGAAAACCTGTGCCTGCTGCGCTGTCGATTGAAATATGGGATTTTTGCTGACATCCAGCAGGCGCTTGAAAAAATGCCCACCCGTCTGATATTCCTTGGCACCCACTGTATTGGCGCCGTGCTGCCGATAATCCAGCAAGGGAGCATCAATATAACAGGCTCTGCCAAAGGCAATGGCAACCAAACCCAGCCACCAGTCATGCATAATCGCCTGGGGCGGTATCGGCAGTGCTTTTCTTAATAAGGCCGTGTTGAATAAAGTCGTACACCCGGTGATGGTATTGCACACCAGTTGCGAGGCAAAACTGGTGTGCAGCGGCTTCAGGGCCTGGTAGCCGGCAAATGAAGAGGCAATCAGCGTTCCGTCTTCCGCCACCACCCGCAGATCACTGTGGATCAGCACTGGCAGCTCAGGATTCTTCTGCTCCTCGCTGTGCATCAACGCCAGACAGCGAGCCAGTTTTTGGGGATACCAGCAGTCGTCCTGATCTGATAGGGCAATGTACGGAGGACTGGTGCTGCTGAGCAGCTCATTTTCGAGCACCGACTGCATAAGCAGAGCGACATTCGCGCTGACCCCAAGATTACCGACCTGAGCTTTGACTATGCGGAATCGGTGCGGCCACTGCTGCGCATACTGCTCAAGGATTGCTGCGGAATCATCGCTGGAGCCGTCGTCGCGACAAACTATCAAACTATTCTGAATGCTTTGGGCGAGTATGGAATCCAGTTGTGACTGCAGATACCTGCCACCATTGTAGACTGGCAGCAGAATCAGCACCTTTGACTCCTGCTGATGCCATTGCGTCACGTCAGTGTCCTGGCATCGGAGATACCTCTGCGGATATTCTTAAAGTAAGCCGCACGTTCAGCCGAAAATATCAGCAACCAACTGGATTTGAGCAGGAAACGAAAGAAGTCGCGGATCTTCCATTGCTTCGGTGCATAACTTTTGCTGTAAAGATTAATGCGATTGCGGGTGGAATAATAAGCCCGCAAAGGACTGTGTTTGACCAGCATGCCCTGCCGTTCCAGAATATTGGTGCCAGGCTCGCCTATCCGATGATGCAGTGTCGCCCGGTTGGTTCCATACAGAGCATAGCCTTTGGCATGAGCGCGGAAACACCACTCAAGGTCAATATTGTCAATAAAGTAGTCGTCCTTCATCAGACCAATATCAGGCAGATTGTCCAGAGGCAGAAACGTACCGGAGGAAATCAGAAAATCGGTGTAATACAAAGACCCGCTCTGCACAGGCTTGCTGTCGCTACGGGCAAACATGCGATCAAAGCGCTTAAACGGCATACAGCGACCATTTTCAGGATTCTCTATACGGGGTCCGATTGCGGCAATGGCAGGTCCCGACAACTGCTGCGCTTCCCGCCAGGCACTGTACATGCTGGAAAAAAAAGCTTCGCCCAATTCACTGTCCTGATCAAACAACAGTGCGAACTGATAGTTTAGTGCCATGGCCCGGCGCAGACCCAGGTTGATAGCGCTGGCCAGGCCGCAGTTCTGGGACAGTTTTTCGATGCTGATGCAGCCGGCTACAGCTGCACATTGAGCCTCAAACCCATGAATATTTATCGAATTATTGTCGACCAGTAAAAAGTCGCTTTGCTCACCGATCTGCCGCAGCAGTGACAGCAGAACCTCAATGTCAGGATTGTAGGAGACTACGATGGCACAGCTGGATATTTTGTTGGTAGCGGGTTTATCTGTTTGCATTGCGAGAACTCAGGCTTTATTGCATTTAGTTGCTCTCGGCGGGGACGTCAGTTGCAACTGCAAACTCCCCAGGATTTCGCCACAGCGCCAGCAGAAAGTAACAGATAGATAATATCCCCAGCATCAGCCCGGCAACAACCCCCGCATCAACAATGCCCCGCCAGGGTTGTGGCAGCATGCGCACCAGCAGCACAAAGCAGATAATCATGCTGGTGAGACCGATCGACATCAGTTTGCGCTTTCGGGTGGCATAGATGTAGCCCATGCAGAATAACGGTGCCAGTGCCAGATGAAGAGGACGCGGATTGTGCGCCAGATAATTGGCCCGCGCGACGACCCGGGGCGCGAAGCCGAGATGAAAGCCCTTATAACCTTCCGCATAAAGCATGTACAGAATACTGACGGTAAGCGCGAACCAGTGAATCTGTTGCAGCCTGAGTGAACTCAACTCCAGAGCGATGGGACCGAGGCGAAATATCGCGAACAAGAGCAGGAGTAATATTCCGCCAATACCCCAGACAAAACCGACAACTTTCACGGATCAATTTACCTTACGCAGGATCAAAGGCGGCCATTATACTGACTTCGCAGTTTTTATCCCAAAAGTAATCGCGGCACTTTCAAACTAAAGCAACTGCCCTCATGGATAGCCGAGCGCAGCTCTATTGTGCCTCTTAATGCGCTCACAGCCTTGTGCACTACATCCAGCCCCAGACCACGTCCTGCATGCAGACTCACGTTTTCGCTGGTGCTAAAACCAGGCCGCAGCAGGCATTGCAAGCGCTGGTCCGCGTCCAGATGCGCATCATCCACAATTCCCATCGCCGTCGCGCGTTGCAGCAATGCGGATTCATCAATGCCGGCACCGTCATCACAGACATTTAAATAAATACTGTCGGCATCAATCTTAATGCTCAATGATACTGTTGCTGTTTCCGGTTTCCCGTATCTGCGTCGCAAGGGTGCTGGTTCCACTCCATGGCTTATCGCATTGCGTAACAGGTGCTCAATAGATGGCTGCAGGTAATCGAGCAGCGCGCGATCCAGCGCCAGGCCCCCATCCTGCAATTGAAACCGCACCTGCTTATCCAGTTCATTACTGACCTTGCCAACCAGTCGCTCGAACCGGCTGAACAATCTGCCTGGATTAACCAGCCGCGCATCACGAATCTGCTGCTCAAGCAGAGTCAGACGCTCTGCCTGGGCATGCAGCAACTCCTTCAGTTGTGCCGGGTAGTTACCCTGACTGCCGCCAAGTATGCGTTGAAAGCGCTGATGACTGAGCCGGCTGTTAGCCGCCAATGCGCTCAGACGCTTTAGCGCCGCAACCGGCATGGTGGTATCCCGTCGTGACAACAGCAGTGCCGGTTCCTCAATATAGTGCTGAATGTCACTGCTGCTCTCTGCTATATGACCCTGGTTGACCGGCTCAGCTGCCTGCAACAGAACCTGCAGGGCAGTGCTGATTTGCGCGGAAATGTCTTCAGCAATATCACCCGGAACAGGCGCCGACCCAGTGAACTGGCTAAAAAAACTTTCCGCCTGATGACAGGCCCTGGCCAGTATTTCCTGATTGTACAAGCCGGCATTTCCCTTGAGCGTGTGTAGCGCCCGCATAAGAGCGGCAGCTGCAGGGCCTGGTTCACTATCGCCATCCCTGGCACGATTAAGATAATGACGCTCAATGCTTGCTGCTGCTGACTCAATGGCTGCCAGCAACTCTTCAATCTCAACACGATAGATGGTCTGCTCGCCATTGCCATGATGCAGAGGTCGACTCTCCAGCCAGTGGTACAGTGCAGCGATAATAGTTCTGGCGCTGCTAACTTCCTGGTGCGCAGCTGCCTGATTGAGCATTCGTTTAAGGCTGCGATGCGCGCGCAGCAATAAAATCTGCCAGCGTCGGTTGTAGCAATGCTCCAGTTCAGAATTAACATGTGAGTCCTGGCTGCTAAACCCGGATTGTTGATACAGTTCGAGCAGAACCGCACTCAACGCTTCTACTCGATAGACTTTCAGTGCGTGTGCGCCAGTGATCAGAATCGGTAGTTCATTCACTATGCTGATAATGACCGACGGCAGCAGTTGGGTCAGAGTGTGCGGGGCTGCAAATAAGGTTTTCAGCTCTTGCTCTGCAGCCATCAGCGCACGAATATTAGTGGCCAGATACAGGGGTAATTTTGCGGTACTGCGGCTTTCCGGCAACTCAGCTTTTTCCTGCACATGATGCAACCAGGTCTCCGTCTCCAGTATCAGCAATCGCTCAGTGGATTCATCCAGACAGGACGGCTGCTTCTTGCTATTAAGGATTGAACGACTCGAAGGTTGCATAAGCCGCAGGAAATTCTGCAGTGCAGTCAGTAGTGGCTGATCAACCGGCACCTGCTGCTCCATATAAGCACTCAGGGTTACGCGCAGTGAATCAGCTTTTTCATAATCAGCATTGCAGGCGAAGGACTTCAGATTCAAGCTCAGTTTATAGAACACTGTGGATAGATCGGCGGTGACATAATGGCAGCCATTACCGCTGTGACAAAGGGTCAGAAAACTGTCCAGACCATGGAGATAGGTTTCTACTTCACTATGCAACAGTCGCTGTAATTTATTCGCATCAGCAGTGTTGAACATCGCCAGATCAATAACCGGCTTTTTGGCGCTATCGACAAATTTGTTGAGAGCGGCACTGAATGTGCGAAAGGCACAGGTCTCCATAACAGTTTTGTAATTGGCATAGCTCCCCGCCAGTTCCTGCTCGATTGCAAGCTCAAGCAGATCAACATTTTGCTGCAATATGGCAGTTCCCAAAGTAGCCGCCAATGCAGAATTCTCCCCGGGTTTTTCCGTTGCAGGATTACAAAAACCAGTTTGTTGCCAGCAATCATCCCAGCGCAGCATATGCCATATCGATTGTTGGAGTATGTGCACAAACCGCTCAAACTGTTGCAATGACAGCAGAGCTGCAACTATTCGAAACTCAGCTGCAGTCTGATACGCCGCGTACAATGCACTCGCTTTGACCGTGGCACTGGCAGCGCCAGAAAACGCAAAGCTGGTCATTTTTCGCTTGAGCAGATGACATAAGGCGATTTTTGCCTGATCAACAATCTGCCGGAGCTCATTTGCGCAGCCGCAATGCGCAACTACAAACTGCATAATGGCATCCTGCTCTTTCGCAGGCAGCCCTGCTGACTCTGATTCTTCCAGCATAACAGTCTGCAGTTTATCGGTTGCCAGCAGGGCCATTGCGTAGACCGGCTGCCCGCCATCTAAATCAAAGGCCATAGGTCTTCTGCCAATGAAAACCCGCAGACGATTCAATGCCGGGATGCCCATCAGATGATCTACGGCCACATTTCCATAGCCGGGATTACAACTGAACAACTTTGCGCAGTGGCACAAAATGACGCTGATTTCCGCTAGAATTTTTGCAAAACCGGATGCATTTTCAAAATTCGGTGCAGTGCTTTTTTCAAGTACAACACCGATAAGATCACAATAAAGTTTTGCTTTTTTTATCTGCAAAAAAACAAAGCATGTGGCGGCATTGTTTAAGTTTCTTGTCATTTCAGTCAGATGCGCTGCATTACCATCATTAAGATATTTTCTACACGTTCGCTCAAATTCCGTGGTTGCCTCATGAAGACAGCAATGCAACTTTGATTGCAGTTGGGGGTGAGGCTGTGCAGGCAATTCTGTCATTACAGCGCCTCCTTAATGTCTGCAACGAGCGTGGGTGGCAACTTATTCTGCCCAAGCAATGTTGCCACCAGGTTCATGCAGGTTTCAGGTGCACAGGGCCGGTACAGAAAGTTTTTTATTCGCTGTGCTCCTGCCCAGATTTTATCCGCTTCAAGCCGACGAGAGAGCATTAACACAGCCGGAGCACCCGCTATTTTTTGCAACTCTGGTGCAATCTCGAAACCGTTATTCTTGAACAGCAATAATTCAACCAGACTCAGCTCTACCGCGTTATGCTCACAGAAAATTCGCGCTTCATTGATAGAATTCACACAGCTGACACGATGGCCGATGCTGCTCAGTAGTAATTGCATGCAGGCGTTCTGAGTTGCCGAGTCATCCACTATCAGAATTGTAGCCATCATGTCCGCTCCAGCGCAGGCAGCAACTCGCGCAGTGTTTTCAGCAGATCATTGCGACTGAAAGGCTTAATGATGTAACGCTGCGCTCCCACCAGTTCGGCTTTTACCTGGTCCGACAAACTATCACTGCCAGACATCAGCACGATCGGTATTTTATTGAACTGGCTGTGGTGTTTGATCAATGCGCAAGTCTGCAACCCGTCGAGGCGCGGCATCATTATGTCCATTAAAATAATGTCCGGTTTCACTGTCGCCAGTTTGCATAATGCCTCGAATCCATCTGCAGCCGAGGCTACGCTAAGACCCGACTCATTCAACAGAATCTCAGTGCTGTGCCGAATGCTTTTACTGTCATCCACCAGCAGCACGGTAACCCCTGCAGCACTTTTAATCATGGCATCCATGCCTCACCTCACCTGTTTAAACTGCAACGCTCATCTTAAATATGTAGCACAGGATGCGGTGGCTCGCGAAAGCCCAGGCGGCAAAAGTCAGATTCTTAAAACATGCTATTATGCCGCCCATACCACTACTGCACTCCGGCTGAAGGTTTCTCATGAGCATCAAACTCGGCATTGTCATGGACCCGATTGCGTCCATCAGTTACAGGAAGGACACCAGTCTCGCCATGCTGGTGGCAGCACAACAACGCGGCTGGACTCTGAATTATATGGAGCAGTCTGATCTGTATTCGCGCGATGGCGTCGCCATGGGCACGATGCGCGATCTGAAGGTGGACTATAATGAAACCAGGTGGTTCAGTCTGGGCACCGCGCACGAGTCTCCGCTGCACGATCTCGACGTCATATTGATGCGCAAGGATCCGCCCTTTGACAATGACTATATCTATTCAACGTATCTGCTTGAGCAGGCGGAAAACTGCGGCGCGCTGATCGTCAATAAGCCGCAGAGCCTGCGCGATTGTAATGAAAAGCTTTTTGCCACTCAGTTTCCGCAATGCTGCCCGCCGGTTCTGGTCAGCAGTCAGGCAGCAAAGCTAAAAGCCTTTCATGCCGAACATACAGATGTCATTTTTAAACCATTAGACGGAATGGGCGGCACATCAATCTTCCGACTCAAAGAAACGGATCCCAATATCAGCGTGATTATTGAAATGCTGACTGACCATGGCCGACGTCAAATCATGGCCCAGCGTTTTATTCCTGAAATCGCCAATGGTGATAAACGCATCCTGCTGGTTGATGGCGAACCGGTACCTTATGCGCTGGCACGGGTTCCTGCGGTTGGCGAGACCCGCGGCAATCTTGCAGCTGGCGGCAGTGGCATTGCCCAACCCTTAAGCGAGCGCGACCGCTGGATCTGCGCTCAGGTGAAAGAAACTGTACAGCGTAAAGGCCTGCTGTTTGTCGGCCTGGACGTGATTGGGGATTATCTGACTGAGATTAACGTCACCAGTCCAACCTGCGTACGCGAAATTGACGCCGCCTATAATCTGAATATCGCCGGCGATCTGATGGACTGTATTGCAGCAAGGTTAAAGAAAAACACCAGAAGCTAACGATTTATGGCCAGCGACACAGACATTTCCGGGGAACGCTTCGGCTTTACGATCTTCGTGTCTGCATGTATCCACATCATGCTGATCATGGGAGTCGGCTTTACGTTTATGGGTGAAAGCAAAAGCGCGCCGTCCATTGAGATAACACTGGCACAGTACCGCAGCGCAGAGCCACCGGATGAGGCTGATTTCATTGCCCAGGAAAATCAAACCGGTAGTGGTATTCTGGACACCGCAGCAGCACCGGCGACACCTTTTCAATCTGACCTCAACGATAATATGATTCGACAGGTGGTGCCGGTTCAGGAGGCGCCGCCGCCAAGTCCTCAGGAACGTGCTGTTGATTTCTCAGTACTGACCGCTCAGCGTGCCGATGAACAGATCAGTCAACAGCTGGAACTGGATGCCTCCGATAGCGAGAATCCGTTATCGGACACATCTTCACCCCAGGAGTTGAGTCTGGCGATTGCGAGTCTGCAGGCGCAGCTGGATCTGCAGCAACAGGCTTATGCGAAACGTCCACGCAAGTACACCCTATCTTCAGCGTCCACCCAAAAACGTGCAGATGCCCTCTACCTCGATAGCTGGCGCAAGCACATTGAAAGTGTCGGCAATCTAAACTATCCTGGGCAAGCCCGACAACAGGAGTTGTATGGCAGTCTGCGTATGATGGTGGCGCTGCGGCCCAATGGCAGTGTGCAGGAAATACGAATTCTGCAATCATCAGGACATCGTATCCTGGATGAGGCCGCTGTCAGCATTGTCCAGATGGCGGCACCGTTTGAACCCTTTTCCGACGCGCTGCGCGAAGAAGTCGATATTCTGGAAATTATCCGTACCTGGCGGTTTCACCAGGGTAATTCCTTTACGAGCAATTAAGAAATCTCATGAGCAAGCCCGAACAAGCCAAGTCCGAAAATGCAGCAAAGGCTGATAACCTGGAAAACCACTTCCTGGTTGCGATGCCGCAACTGCACGATCCTTATTTCAGCAATACCATCACCTATCTCTGGAAGCACAGTGAAGATGGTGCGATGGGTATTATTGTCAACAAGCC
>JBDNGQ010000084.1:0-5891 GCA_041689205.1 Pseudohongiellaceae bacterium
CTACCGCGTCCATGGAACTGGGCATTGATATTGGCTCAGTCGACCTGGTGGTACAGTTTTCATCGCCGAAAAGCATTGCGACGTTTCTGCAGCGGGTTGGTCGCAGCGGCCACTCAGTAGGCGGCACTCCCAAAGGTATCCTGTTCCCATTGACCCGGGATGATCTGCTTGAGTGCACGGCGCTGCTGGACAGTGTGCAGCGTGGCGAGTTGGATAAAATTCTGATGCCGGAGCAGCCGCTGGATATCCTCGCTCAGCAGATAGTCGCAGAACTGGCGGCGCGACAGGAGTCTGCAGCGGCCGAAGCAACGGTCGAGCTGGCTGATGATGGCGGTGCTGGCTCATGCAGCCTTGATGATTTATATAATACGCTGACGCGCGCCTATCCCTACCGCGATCTGAGTAAAGATGACTTTAGCGCGCTGGTAAAAATGCTGGCCGACGGTTACAGCACCCGACTGGGGCGACGTGGCGCTTATCTGCACCTGGACAGAATTAATCAGCGGGTAAGTGCCCGCCGCAATGCGCGGCTTACCGCCTTGACTAACGGCGGCGCTATTCCGGATATGTTTGACTACCAGGTGGTGCTGGACCCGGAAGATATAGTGGTCGGCAGCCTCAATGAAGATTTTGCGCTGGAAACTCTGCCCGGAGATATTTTCACTCTTGGTAGTCACAGCTGGCAGTTAGTGCGCGTGGATGGCCTGAAAGTACGGGTGCGTGATGCGCAGGGCATGAAGCCCACCATTCCGTTCTGGTTCGGTGAGGGGCCAGGTCGCACAAAAGAGTTGTCCCAATCAGTGTCACGTCTGCGCCAGACCCTTGATGACTACATTACGACGCAACAGAGCACACAGGCCGTGCAGTGGTTGAACGAAGTTTTACGTCTGCCGGCCAGTGCCGCGCAGCAGCTGGTCGACTACCTGCAGGCTGGCCGCAATGCCTTGCAGGTGATGCCGACGCAGCAGACCCTGGTGATGGAGCGCTTCTTTGATGAAGTCGGCGATATGCATCTGGTTATCCACTCACCTTTTGGCAGCCGTCTTAACAAGGCGTGGGGGCTGGCGCTGCGCAAGCGTTTTTGCCGTTCTTTCAATTTTGAATTGCAGGCGGCGGCCAGTGAGGACAGCATCGTTATTTCACTGGGATCGGTACACAGTTTCGCGCTGGAAGAAGTTTTCAATTATCTGCATTCGGCAACAGTCGAAGATGTCCTGGTGCAGGCATTGCTGGATGCGCCAATGTTTGAAGTCCGCTGGCGCTGGAATGCAACGCGTTCACTGGCGATTCAGCGCAATCGCAATGGTAAGCGGGTTCCGCCACAATTTCAGCGTATGGATGCGGAGGATCTGGTAGCCCAGGTATTCCCGGATCAACTGGCCTGCTTTGAAAATATTCAGGGTAAGCGGCAGATTCCAGAGCATCCGCTGGTGCAGCAGACTATCCATGATTGCCTGACCGAGGCGATGGATCTGAGTGGCCTGCTGGAATTGTTGCAGGCTATAGAAGCTAACGAGCTGCAACTGGTCTCACTGGACCTGCGAGAGCCTTCACCATTCGCCCAGGAAATTATTAACGCCAGGCCTTATGCATTTCTTGACGATGCACCGTTTGAAGAGCGGCGCACCAACGCAATCCGCAATCGCAGCTGGCTTGATCCGGCTGAGAGCGAGGGTTTCAGCGTATTGGACCCGGCCGCGATTGCACTGGTGCAGGAAGAGGCATGGCCGCTGGTGCGTAACAGCGAAGAACTTCACGATGGTCTGTACTCACTCGGTTATATGACCGACGCCGAAGTCACTACCTGCAACTACCAGCCATTCATGCAGCAATTGCAGCAGGCTGGCCGGGCGACCAGAGCAACCTGTGCCGGCCAACAGCTGTATCTGAGTGCTGAACGGGTGCCTTGCGCGCGCGCTGCATTCGGGGACTGTGAACTGCTTCCGGAGCTGCATCTTCCCGTGGAGCTGCAGGCGGAAGTCTGGCAGCAGAGTGATGCGGTGCGTGAATTGATTCGTCGTCGCCTGGAGGGACTTGGGCCGGTTACGGCCAGACAACTTGCTGAGGAATCGGGTTTGCCCCTGAGCTCTGTTGAGCAGGCGCTGGTGGGCCTGGAAGCGGAGGGTTATGTGTTCCGCGGTAGCTTCTCTCAGGTTCTGGTTTCAGGCTTATCTGCTTCGACGTCATCGGCGCCTGTGCAATGGTGCGAACGGCGTCTGTTACAGCGGATTCATCGCTATACGATTGATGCCCATCGTCAGTCCATCAAGCCGGTGTCGCTGCAGGCTTATGCAGACTTTTTGTTTGATCAGCATGAGATCAGGCCGCAGCATTTGAGCCCACGACCAATGGCCTTGCCCTCTGGCAGCGAGGGACAAGCAGTTCTGCAGCGCAGCCTGGAGCGCCTTGATGGCCTGGCTGCACCGGCGGGCAGTTGGGAGGCAGATGTGTTCCCGTCGCGGATAAATCTTTACGATCCTTCCTGGCTTGATGTGATGTGTGTGGGCGGACGCGCAGTCTGGGGGCGCTATACGCCGCCAGCGCCGCTGAGTGCGGTACGCTCGGCAGCTAAACGCCACAGCGCTGGTCCGGTCAAAACCACGCCGATTACGCTGGCGATGCGCAGTAATAATGAGCTCTGGTTGAAACTGGCGGCAACCCAGGTCGCGAATCAACAACCAGGAGACATCGAACTAAGCACCTGCGCCGAAAGAATCGCCGCTGATCTGCGCCAGTTTGGCGCCAGTTTTTTTGCGGATATCAGTCAGCGAACCGGCCTGCTGCACAGTCAGTTGGAACAGGGGCTGGCAGAACTGGTCAGCAGCGGTTTGCTGAGCAGTGACAGCTTTACCGGTTTACGCGCATTGCTTACGCCGGATGCACGCAAACCCGGTGGTAACAGCCGCCGTGGACGACGCGCCACCTTTGGCGTGGAGGATGCCGGGCGCTGGTCTTTGCTGCAGACTTCGGCTGCTGTCAATGGCATGGCGACTGAGCAGCAGGCCTTAAGTGAGGACCAGATTGAGCACTTGTTGATGATTTATCTGCGTCGCTGGGGGGTGCTGTTCAGGCAGGTGCTGGAACGTGAAACAGCGCCTCCGCCCTGGCGGACCCTGTTGCATGCTCTAAAGCGATTGGAGCTGCGCGGCACGGTTCGTGGAGGCCGGTTCATCGCTGGCATTGGAGGTGAGCAGTTTGCGCTGCCAGAAGCAGTCGCGGCATTGCGTGAATCGGGCAAACGAGTCAGCGCAGTCAGCCAGGATAATTGGAATGAGGCAAAGTACATTGGCCTGTCAGCCACTGATCCGGTCAATCTGTTGACCGTATTCCTGCCTGAGCAAAAGCCCGGGCGCTCTGGCCGAAACCGGGTATTGTTTAAAGATGGGGTTCCCATTGCCGTGCTGGAAAGTGATAAAGTGCGCTTCCTGCGGGAAGTGCCAGGGCAATACCAGTGGCAGATTCAGCAGCTGCTGATGCGCCGGGACACGCCACCGCAATTGCGCCGCTACCTGGGCAGCCGATAAACAGCAGGTTAAACTGATGCGGGCCAAATCAATATTAACAACACAGAGGTGAGCGTGAAGCTGCTATTCGAATTGTCTGTACCCACGGTTGCCATCCACGGCAGCGACCAGCGATTTCCTGTGAACCGTGTTTATTGCGTTGGGCGCAATTATGCCGCTCATGCCAAAGAGATGGGTGCTGACCCCGACCGTGAAGCCCCCTTTTTCTTCAGTAAGCCGGCAAATGCGGTGATGTTTAATGGCCGGGACATACCCTATCCATCAAGAACCGCAGACCTGCATCATGAAGTGGAGCTGGTAGTTGCGCTTAACAAAGGCGGCAGCAGGCTGTCCCTGGATGAAGCCAGATCGGCAGTGTTCGGTTACGCGACCGGCATTGATTTCACCCGTCGCGATCTTCAGGCTGAAGCCAAAGATAAAGGCCGACCCTGGGATACTGCCAAGGGTTTTGATTATTCAGCACCCGTTTCAGCCATCACTCCAATCAGCAAAACCGGCACCATTACTGCGGGTTCAATTAGCCTGTCTGTAAACGGCAAACCAAAGCAGCAGGGTGACATCAGTGATTTGATCTGGAATGTCGAGGAAGTGATTGCAGAATTATCCACTTACTATGAACTGCAGGCGGGCGATCTGATCTTTACCGGCACGCCAGCCGGCGTGGGAGCGGTCGTGGTCGGTGACACGATAGAGGCGCAGATTGACGGTTTACAGCCACTGCAGCTGACGCTATCAGCACCGGTATGAATATCAGTGTAAACACTGGTTTGAACATGCTGACCGATTCAGAAAAAAATACTGACTGAGATGTAGATAATGATCAGTATGAAGGCTATATAGATAATGAAACGCAGAGGATTTTCGCGCAACCGATCCATCATTGAGGGGTGCTGTCCGCTTTGCCTGAGCAGGTCGTGATGCTGGCGAGCCAGAGTGCTTCGTTCATGCTGGTAAGTAATCAGCAACTGCTTTGCCTGTTCCAGCTGAGTTGTGTCGTGCACCCAGATCCCCGGCATGGAGATGCCCCAGTTACCGGGTTCGGTTTCATAAAAATCGATATCGTGGTGAGCAAGCAGTTCGCGTACTTCAGCCGCTTCGTCTTCGGGAACATTGCGTAGTCTGAACAGTAATTTTGCCATAGCGATTATCTGTTGCTTCCGCTTAGATGTTTTTTCGGGTTCAGGTTTCAGCAGGCTCATGCTAACTTAAGCTCCGCCGTATCCAACCAGACAGAGGCTCGCCATGAAAGAAGCATATCAGTTCAACTGCTGGATGTATTTATCACGCAGAGCTGCTGCAGCGGTGCTTGCATTAAGTTTTTTCAGTACGTCGCTGCTGGCTGGAGCCGACACAGGCAGCCCGTCATCAGTATGGGTAATCAGCTCCGGCGAGCAGAAGGTGTACCTGGGCGGGACTGTGCACCTGCTCAGACCTTCGGACTTTCCGCTGCCTGAACAGTATGAGACGGCTTACCAGGATGCAGATAAACTGTATTTCGAGACCGATATCAGTGGTATGAGTGATATGGGGACGCAGGCGCGCATGCTGCAACGACTGACTTATCAAGACGAGCGCACCCTGCGGTCGGTGTTAAATGAAGAAGCCTACAGCGCGCTGGCCAGTCATTTGGAGACGGTCGGACTACCAATAGCCATGTTGCAGAAGTTCAAACCCGGTCTGCTGATCAGTACGCTGACTGTGATAGAGATGCAGAAGATGGGCTTCTCTCCCCAGGGGGTGGATGCATTCTTCAATACTCGCGCCAGAGACGACGGCAAGGCTGTTGGTCAACTTGAATCCATTGATGATCAGATTGGATTTCTGGAGGCCATGGGCGAAGGGGATGAGAGTGAATTTATCCTGTTGTCATTACAGGATCTGGAAAAAGCGGAGATGCTTGAACAGATGATTGACGCCTGGCGCATTGGAGATAACGATAAACTGGTAGCTCTGTTTATTGATGATATGAAGGAGCGGTCAAACGATCTTTACCAGAATATTCTGGTCAGCAGGAATAATCACTGGTTGCCAATGATGGAAGCTATGTTCAGCCAGCAGGGTACCGAATTTGTGCTGGTCGGAGCCGCACATCTGGTTGGAGAAGATGGGTTGTTGCAGTTGCTGGCCGGGAAGGGTTACACAGTTTCCCGGCTCCAGGGAGCCTCTGAATAACTCTATGGTCACTCTGGCCTTCAGCCGATTTCGCTGGCAAGGCGAACTTGCGCGGGCATGCGTCCGCCTGTCAAGCAAGGGCAACGCAGCCAGCGGGATCGGCTGAAGGCCCCTTCGGGCGGGCGTCTGCGCCGCTTCTGCCGCGTTGTCGTGCTTGCCAAGGGCTACGGCCATTGCCGGCGCACGACGCCTTGC
>JBDNGQ010000085.1:0-3931 GCA_041689205.1 Pseudohongiellaceae bacterium
CTCTGCTTGACGTTTGTTCGCACTCACATCATTACAGAGTCAGGGGGCAGGATGCACCCCTCATTGTTAACCTGGTTCCTTCATTGTCGTGCCGATTTAGGCTGATTTTCGCCCACTAATTTTCCTGAAGACCCATATTTTATGCCATTCAATGCTCTGACGACGGAGCAGCCACTACCCAACGGACCAATCCGGTCTATTGCAAGGTTGCGAGCAATTCGCCCTGCTCATTGATGATCTCCAGGCTGACAACCTTCGCCAGGATGGCACCGTTATTTATTGGACGGAGGCGACGGTTCTCACCGCCCGTTACGTTGACAACGTCAGCGCCAACAATGTCCAGAACTACACGGCCCGTGACTTTGGACACAACCTTGTCTGGTGAAATCTCGATGGGCCGAAATATGATTGGTGTATCCAGAGCGAGTGCCTGCGGCCTCGCGAGTTGCATGTACTCCACATAGCCGTTCTGGGTGGTCCCGCGCCAGCTATTCGCCACACCCCTGTGCTGACTGCGACTCACCCGGTTCTCAGCCGGATACCGCAGGCCTGGCAGTTGATAGAGGACTTTACCGCGGCCGGCGATCATCGGCAGCAGGATGTCCATTCCTGGCTCGCTTGAATCTCCGTCCTCCACGAAGCGGGCTTGTCGCACCGGCTTCAAGGGTTCAACGCCATCCGGTGATTTCTGATAATCCAGGTAAAGCATCCCCTTGCTTATGTCGAAGCTGGTTTGCAATGGGATGTCGATCCGCACCTGCCTGGGCGCTGCGGCCGCGACCGCAAGAATGAAGTCACGCATTGTCTCGAGGTGTTCGGAAGCCAGCGTCACAGCTGAAGGGACCTCGTGGCGGTTGCGGAAGTCAGCTGTCATGGTCAGGAACTCATCGACCGCGGGAATCCCGATGGCTTCTCGGGGGAACACCGTCGTTTCCACATAGGCAGTCAGACGTTTATCGTAATCAGGATCCTGCTTGTAGATTTCCCAATCGCTATCTGCATAGACAAACGTATCTATCAGCGCGGCAGCCGCCTTGGGATCAGTCTGTCTGAGTGTCATCCAGTCATAAGCGAAGACGGGTTTGCTGTTGTGAATCTCATGAAAGGCGTTGCTGCTACTCATGCTCCGCCACACCGTCGCCAGATCACTGTCGACGATGTTCCAGTTACGCTGCTCGCGCTCAATCTGCCTGCGGGTCATCTCCAGCATGGCCTTCTCGGAAAGAATGGCGGGATCCCCCTGTACCAGCCACAGCGTGACATCCGAAGGAGTAAGCAGGGGCACCGTATCGCTGGCCAGGGGTATCGGTTTCTGCTCTGCCAGCGGAGGAAAATGCTCTTGTGACAAGTGGTAAAAAACTTCGCCGGTCTTCGGATTAATCAGGTCCACCGACAGCGTATCGATAATGACTTTCACCCCTTTATCAGACGCAAAGGGCAGCGGTCGCACCCTCACCGTTGCTATCCCGCGCAACTCCTCCCAATTGCCCTGGAAAATCGGAGAATCGGTCAGGTCCTCCCCATTACCCCATAGACTCAGATTCGCAGAATCGATTAACTCTTCTCCATTGTTCCAGAAACTCAGATTCGCAGAATCGTTTAACTCCTCTTCATTGCTCCAGAAACTCAGATTCGCCGATTCGATCAGCGCTTCGGCTTCAGACTCTGACATGGGGATCTCTGCGACCTCAAAGCTATTGGATGGCTCGATACTGAACGTCTTCGGCGCATAGTTGATGCCGGTTGGCCTGTTGTCAAACGAGCAGCGGCGCTGCGGATTTAGCGCACTGATATATCCGAGTCGAAAATAGTTGACGGGGAAGGCTTCTCGCTCCACATCGTAGCGGGAAATGTTAAATGAGATCGGTACTTTCAGGAGCTGATCCGTGTTACCTGCAAGCTGGGCAAGCTCGGCCGAAAATGCCTCTTTCTGTTTCTTTACCCTGTTGGCAAAGCGGATCGTGCTGCTCTCGTCCTGTTTCAGCTCAGCACATTCGTTGCGATCGGCGGGAGCCGTGACCATCTCGTAGTAGTACCAGGCGAAGGTTTCGGTATCGAGCAGGTCGTGGTGTGCTGCGACATATAGCTTCAGCAGTGAGGCATAGCTGATTTCTTCTTCAGCGGCAGCCGTGGTGTGGGAAACAGTGGACAACAAGGCAATAAAAACAGGGATTGCACGGCTCAGGATATACATCGAAGGACCTCCGTCCGGATATTTGAAGTGAAACGCAGTGAGCGGGGAAGCGAGTCAGCAAATCAGGAGGGGCGCTCATCCCGGATTAGAGATGGTAACAAGTAGAGTAGTAAATTCTGTCTGATGGCGTACTTACAGGGTTGGTTTGGGAATTCAGGTCAGCGACTTGCCAGATTATATTTTTGGTGACTTCATTTTCAGCCGCCAGGTTTTATACCAATGCCAGAGACCTGGCACGTTTTGGATTGCTTTATCTCAATAATGGCGACTGGAATGGTGAGCGGCTGATCTCCGAGCTATGGCAGGCAGGGTTTCAGCCAGTGGGATCTGTCCCGGGAAGTATTGAAGGCGGTCCGATAAAATTTTTAGCGGGGCAGCCGCACGTTAATCCTGTGCAATCGCCCCCGCGAAGAAAACTATCAGCAGCGCAGCCAGCGAAACCAAAAGCACGCTATAGTTCTGCAGTAAAACGCTCGCCTGAGGATACTCAATAGTGCCAGGGCTCAGCAGCGTGGCATATCCGGATATTTGCCGCTCAAGCAGAGAGACGATATCAAGGAGCGACTGCCAGGGCGCTTTCAACCATGCTGTCAGCAATAAGGCAAGAAGAGCCATCCCCCAGACACTTGCCAGAATATTACGCCTGTGACGCTGGTCGCTATGGACCCGCTGCATAACGGACTCGCTGAAGCCTGCATCACGCAATGGTGGTGCTGTGCGAAGCAGTTGTTCAATATCAGTTTGCTCGTTCAAAGGCTGGTTCACAGGCCGTCCCCGCAGTTGTGCTTGAAAGAATAACACGCAACTTTTTCAAGCCGCGATTGATATGCGATTTAACCGTCCCCAGAGGCAGGGCCATAATATCTGCGATCTCTGCATGGGAAAACCCCAGCGTTAAATTCAGGGTTATTGTGGCAGCTTCCTGAGTGTCTAGTAACTGCATGGCTCGTTCCATATTCAGTTGTTCAGCGCTGATGTCGTGATAGCGATCCGCTTCAATCTCCTGAGCAGCAGCAAACTGAGCGGTGATTTCACCTTCCCGTTTGTTCCTGCGCCGTTGTTGCAGAAAACAGCGGTAGGCGATAGTGCACAGCCAGCCGCTAAATTCACCTGTTCCACCATATTCGTGCAGTTTTTTGTAAGCGATCAGGAAGGTATCCTGAGCCAGATCATCGGCAAGCGCATGGTTTCGGCACAGACGCTGCAGAAACCCTCGCACTTTGTTCTGATGCAAAACAACCAGACGACCAAACGCAGCTTTATCCACTCCTGCCTGGGCGCTCAGGATAAGTACCGATTCCAGAGATTCATTGCTGCTTGTCATCAATCAGCCCTTACCCCATGGGATTGGGTTCTTTCATTGAATCATCGGTATAACCGTATTTCCTTACGGCCAGATAAGCCAGACCCACACAAAGCGGTACGCCACCGAGCACCGCTGCAATCGCAACCTGCCCTTCAATCAGCAGACCTGATGACACAGGAATAGCGATGGCGATAAATATCAGCCCTTTACGCAGATCGCTGACCGGCCCGCCTTCCTGCCCCAGCATCTTGATCATTTCCGCTTTTACTTCGACACCACTCTCAGCCAGCTTAACGACAGTTTCCATCTTCTTAACCCGCGTTTTGTAGCGCAGGTAGACAGGGACAATGATGCAGGCAGTGATAGCAAGGAACAGAATAATTGGGACTAATGCATCCATTTTGAACATCCTCAAAGGTTAGGGTCACAAC
>JBDNGQ010000086.1:0-1013 GCA_041689205.1 Pseudohongiellaceae bacterium
GTATTTTTGCCGTCGCGATTCCAGCGCACATACTCTTTGCCCAGGAAACCGATGGCGATCATCAGAAACTGCAGATAGAACCAGTCGTCCCTGAACCACAGAAACAGATTGGTGCTGAAGATGATTGGAAACGGTCCGAAACCGAGCACATAGCTCTTGCACCGCGACCAGGTGAGCAGCATGTCCAGTGCATAGGCGAATACCAGCTGGCCAATCAGCAGCCATGCATAGTGATAAACCGGCTCCCAATACCAGCCCCAGTAGCCATAGATCGACAGGTGCACCATGCCTTGAATATAGTGCTGACGCTTGGGCGCGGTGAGCGAGAATGAGTGACCTGTGCCCTCGCGCTTCATGCGCAGATAGAGGAACACCTGCCAGACCAGCAACGCCGCAGCAGCCGCTCTGAAGGACAGCACCAGGGTGGCGCTTTCCTGCATGCGTGGCAAAAAGGAGAACAGGAACAACGTAATAGTGAGCGCAAAGGGTGCCAGCAACACGCGCTGGGTCACTGCGGTTTCTCGGATCGCTGGTGCCGTCGCGCTGGTTGTCGCGCTGGTTTCAGGGGGGTTGCTGCTGCTAGCGGGGCGGACCGGTTTATTGGCGGCTTTGGCGCCAGTTTGCGCAGTACTGATAATACACCCCCACTGCTGCTTAGATTGTCTCAGAAGTGCGAGAGGATAAACCCTCCGAGCAGGCAACTCAATTCTCAGCGTGTGCTAATTTTTCTTTAAAGAGTAAGAGGCGCAGGTGGATCAAGGAGCGCCTGTGATGCGAACTTCAAACAATCAATCCGCTGCGCAGGCCCGTTTTGCAGCAAATAGCAAATTGGCCTGCGACTTACAGAGGGGAAGCAGCGAGAGATCGCTGGATTATTCAACAATCTTTATCCATTCCCCTGCTTCAGGGTTGCCGATGGGATAATAGCCGTTAAGCAGACGCAGGGTCTCCTCGGGGTACTGCGCAATCGGACTCATTCTGGCCAGCGCCGGGAAGGTAAAGCTATCGGTGAC
>JBDNGQ010000087.1:0-18167 GCA_041689205.1 Pseudohongiellaceae bacterium
CTTAATTCTGCGTTCTTTAATGCGCTTGAACAAATCGTAGCCGCTCGTACGCTTCATTGTTCAGTCCTCCTGTCCACTGCGACGTTGCGCAACTTTATCTTTGCGCACAACAATCTTTCGACACAATACCCCTAAATATTTAACTACAGAGGCAACCACAACGTCTGGCAACAATATTTACTTTGTTCAGGTCTGAAGTGTGGTCTGGTGTTAAAGCTACACGCGAAAGTGTCGATTGAGACTAGCATGAACTTAACGGTGGAATTTTTAGCTTTTTAACCAGCAGGATAAAAAATGAATGCACTGCGAATGCGCGCCATGAATATCTATCAACAGGTGACTTACGAATTATCAGTTGAGTCCTCAAGTCAGCTGGACATGATCAAGCTGCTGTTTAATGCACTTATAGACAACGTCGTTGATGCAGAGAGTCACTTGATGAATAAGCGCTTGGAAGACAAAGGGATTGCTGTGAGCAAGGCACAAAACATTCTGCTTGGCCTGCGGAACACTCTGGATTTTAACAAAGGCGGCGAGGTAGCGTACAACCTTGATGATCTTTATGACTATTGCCTGCGCAGACTCGCTCATGGGCATGCCCGCAACGACCAAGAAGCTTTCCGTGAAGTCAGGGAGCTGATGCATAGCATTAAAGAGGCATGGCACCTTGCTCCGGTAAAGGCATAAGCTGCTGGTAAATAAACAGGGCCGCAGCGTAAAAAAAACGGTTCCCTGCTTTCATGCAATTACAAACTATCCGGCGTGCGTCCTGTCAACCAGAATGCCCAGGCCAAAACAACTGCTACCGAAACATACAGGTTTTCCGGTATATCTTCATACAGCTCCAGCTTGTTCAGCACCTCAACCAGATGCTCGTCACGCAGCGCAGGGATACCCAGCGAATTTGCTACTTCTGCCATTAACCGCGCCATGTCACCCTCGGCGGTGGCAATAACGCGCGGTGCGGCGTTATTGCCATACTCAAGTGCAACGGTTTTGGGAATCTTTTTATCTTTCATGTAATCACATCCATACTAGCCCCAGTATGATAGTGTTGCTTGCCATAACCGGCGAGCTCCGCGCTAGGCCGTTCACCCAAGCAGACCTTGCAGCCCCGCAAGGCAAGGTCGAACAATTTCAGATTGCCTTGCAGCACGGCAACCGACGCCGTCATGCTGTTAACCAGACTCTCATCAGTACTCCACACACAGACGTCCAGTGAGCCAGACGAGTAGAGCACTGCGGACACCCACAGATGGCACTGGTTGCTCAGTGGCATGTCCATATCCAGACACCAATGTGGTGCGTGATCGGTATCGTCTGTCTTATCTGGATTACTGTGGATAACAATCTGCAGCGGCTGACCATCGCTTAACAGCAAAGGAAACCGATACATTACTTCCTGTTTTTCTTGATGCAAAAGCGCATCAAGCTGCGCTGCCTCGATATAGTCAATTATTTTACTTATATCGTTCAATAATGTTAAAGATGATCTGGTCTCAGTACCATCAATGTTGCGTTTTAGCAGGAGCAGAATTTTCTTAAGGTTCCAGCCACTATGCCCCGCCGTAATGCCAAATAACCCGCTGTTAAGCAGAGCCGATTTAACGGCGTCAGCGCTTATGTTGTCACTGCTCACCAGCAACTGGTTAAGCGCATTGCGTGCATTTTTATCAGTTAGCTGTTCCGCTGCTGCGGCTATCCAGCCCGGGCGGGCAAGCATTTGGAAGCTGTGCAGTGAAGTATGGAAGTGTTGCAGGTAATTAACCCGACCGAGCAAACTACTTTGCAACAAAGGCGAAGGTGGCGGCGCTGGCGGTGTTGTCGGGGCTGACGATTTTTCCGCCACCAAGGGTAAGACTCTCAGGTGCACGCCATGGGCAGAAACAAACGCCTTGAACATAAACTCCGCGGAATGATAACCCGGCGAACCCAGTTGCAACCGATAACTGCCATGGTCGGTGCTCAGCAAGATTGTGCTACCCTTCGCATCCACGACACCCTTGACAACCTGCTCATTGCGCAAACCCAAATGACGACCCAGCTCTGCGCTTAAGCGCACGGCACCCTGAATGGCCTGATCAACACTGACCGGTTTTGGCGTGATAAACAGTACTTCATGAATCATGACCTGACTCTATCCGCGCTCAGGGAAAGCGGACCCAAGTTGGGTGATCACTGCGAGCCGCTGCGCGCACTCCATCAGCGTCTCGGAACACCAGACTCAACACGTCTTCCGAATTGGGAATTCGCAGCCGCGCGCCTGCCAGCAGCCAGTTTGGATTACGCGAACGGAACGCATGCGGATTTGCGCTAATGAATGTCCGTTCCAGCATGTCTCGCGTGATTGATGAGTTCGGGTAAATCATGTTGATCAGCTCACTTAGTGTATCGCCAGGTCTTACCTGGTAATAACCCCCACGAATCTCATTACTTCTTCGGCTGACCATATGGTCTTGAATATCAACTCCGCGCAGCAGCGTCTGCAGGGCCTGGTCAATGCTGACTTCATCAGCAGCGGCTGGAAGTATCAATATCATAGCGGCACATAAGCAGACCACTCGCCTGAAAAAAAATGCTGGCTTGTTCATTCTCATCGCTTTGCTTCCTGTATTCAGTTGCTGCACCTTTTATTCAGAATGGCACAGCATAACGCAGATTTGCAGCCGAGCCGTTTCCGGCAATAATTTGCAGTTGCGATTCATACAGACCGCTTGCCACAATCTCTCCAATGGAAAGCTGGGCAATAAGATCGCTGTTAAGCACATTATCGGGCTGGTTGATTGCCGTGGTGGATAATAAAAAGCGGTCGCCTGGCACGGCACCGTTGAGCCTGCCAATATTTAGTCGCAGGTTTGCTTCCGCAACAGAATCATGGTCAGCGTTGCTGGCAAGGCGCAGGTTCAGCCGTTCAACCTTGCAATTATACAGTCGGTCAGCCTCGTTGATAAAGGCCTGCAGGTCGCGTTGCAGCGGCGGCAGTAACGCCTCCATTTCATCATAGCTAATCAGACTTTCAGGCCGTGGCGGTAGCGACTGCTGGTAGGAGGCGCTGTGCAGTAGATAGCCAGTGTGTAGGTCCTGCAATCGCAGAGTGTAAACGAACTCAACACGCTTCAGGACGGCGCTGCGAAACACCGGCGCCACCGGATTGTTGCCCACAGTACGCCGGAACAACTCAGCGGCCTGGTCAGTAGTCTGGCGAACGAGTCGCAGTGGTTCCCGCCAAGTTGCAGGTCGCTCATCTGTTTCGAAATACAACTCAATACTGTAATCCGCCTGCTCGAATGGCATCAAACCAGTCATAAGTGTCTGATACCGCGACAACTGCGCCAGTCTGGTATCAAGGGGCACAGCAAGCCAAGCTCCACTCTCGAGCAGAGCCGCAGTCAGCCTGTCATCGAGCGCAATACGCAGTTCGGGCGCAATGGTATTGTTGATGCGGCCACTGTTGAGCTGCACCTGACTGGAGATCAGCACCGTGCGGCGGTATTTATTTGACGCATTCTGGCGACATTCGCCGGCAGAATATTGCAGTGCGGCTGGCAGAACATCCAACCCTATCTTCTGGCGAGGCGGCGTGTCGCCCTGCAGGTAATCCAGAATGCGCACCCCGCGCACTGTACTGCCTGTTTCAAAATAAGCAGATTCGATCAGGCGCCCGCTGCTGTCAATAAAACCAGAGCTGACAACATTAACATTTTCTTCCAATGTCGCATCTATAAACGCCTGTTTGATTTTTTCCAAAAGTTGCTCGGCATCGCTGGCCGGCTGTGCTATGACAGGGCTGCACAGCCCTATCGCAAAAACTATTGCCGTCAGCGCGGCACAAATCCGGGCGCATGTGCAACGGCAGCGAGTCACCGCAGGCTGTAAATATTTTGACAACATAAAATTTATTGACACCGTTACCATGCTTCGATTAGACCCGTCGCTCATTCATATACTGGAGATACAGTTTACGCAGATCATTAACTACTGACCTGCGCAGGCTCAGCGTGACTTCGTAAGTATCATCTCCCAGTGGCTTGATGCTCTCGAGTTCAGCACCGTAGATCACCCCCTGCACCCGCGACCTGAACGAGTCATTTAACAGCACTAGGTCGCCGACTGAAGTGCTTGAATCGACATACTGCCCGTATACCTGCTCGGCTAGCGCACGATAAGCATCAAGTTTAGAGGCGCGAATAGCCAGCAGACGGCGCTGCGCGGGTAAGTCGCTGGGCTGTAATTCGATTACTGCATAACCCGTTGCGGTAATACGGTCGTTGTGGTCAATCATTCCCATCACTGAGCCTGGCGAGGGGGCGTCCCTAAGAACGCAGCCGCCAAGCAACACACTAAGCAATCCGGCAATTATGGGCGAGACCCGGTATATCCTGGCCATTATCATGCTCTCCTGAGGGGGGTAATAAACCTTCTTGACACTTCTGTCGACCGTTACCCTGACAGACTTTATTGAAAGTAACTATTTAAATATTGGCTTAATCTTTGCTTCTCATATGATGAGCAGACTTAACTGCGCCTCTAAACAGCTACGCAAAAAGCTATCTGACTGATTTTAAGGGTTTAATTTTGAGCATTCAGATATTGTCATTTTTACGACAAGACATCGCAAAGGCCTCCTTTCGCGGTATGGGCGTGCCATTCCTTATCCTGATTATCATAGCCATGTTGATAATTCCGTTGCCAGCGTTCTTGCTGGACGTGTTTTTTACACTGAATATTGTGGTCGGTCTGGTGATAATCATGATCGCTATTAATGTGACGCGGCCGCTTGAGTTTTCCTCTTTCCCTTCCATTTTGCTGCTGGCCACCATGCTGCGCCTGAGTCTGAATGTTGCCTCTACGCGGGTGGTGCTGGTGGATGGTCATACCGGACCCGGAGCAGCTGGTCGCGTCATCGAAGCCTTCGGTGAATTTGTGATTGCCGGCAATTACGTTGTCGGTTTTATTATTTTTACCATCTTAATGATTATCAATTTTGCGGTGGTTACCAAAGGCGCGGGCCGAGTATCTGAGGTAATTGCCCGATTTACTCTGGATGCGATGCCTGGCAAGCAAATGGCCATTGATGCCGACTTAAACGCCGGCTTGATCGACCAGCATGCCGCGCGGCAGCGTCGTGAAGAAGTCTCGCAGGAATCGGACTTCTTTGGCTCCATGGACGGTGCGTCCAAATTCGTTCGTGGTGACGCCATTGCCAGTATTCTGATTCTCTTTATCAACATCATTGGCGGCTTGGCAATCGGTATGATCCAGCATGATCTGGGCTTCAGCGAGGCTGCGGAAATTTACGTGCTGCTGACTATCGGTGATGGTCTGGTCGCGCAGATTCCATCCCTGTTGTTGTCGCTGTCTACCGCAATTATCGTGACCCGGGTAACTACCTCTGAAAACATGTCTCAGCAGGCGTCACTCCAGCTGGCCAACCCAAAAGCCTTATTTATTGCCTCGGCCATTCTGCTAATTCTGGGCGTAATCCCCAATATGCCCCATGTAATATTTTTGCTTTTTTCGGCGATGACGGGCTTCCTGGGCTATATTCTGTTTCGCAAAGAGCAGGAGAGACTGGTCAGCAATCTAGAATCTGAAGATGAGCAACCGACTGGGACAGAATCTGCTGACCTGCTCTGCTGGGACGACATAGAGCAATCGGATACGGTGTGTGTGGAGCTTGGATATGGTCTGGTGCCACTGGCCAGTCAGGAAGGCGGAGGTACCCTGCTGGGACGTATTCGTGGAGTTCGCAAAAAACTGTCTGCCGAACTGGGTTTTTTACTGCAGCCCATCCGGATGCGTGACAACCTGGAGCTGAATCCGGATACCTATAAAATCCTTATCAGAGGTATTGTCCGCGGCAAGGGTGAGATAAAAATTGGTCATGAGCTGGCCATTAACCCAGGCAACATAGCCGTGCCTCTGGAAGCGATTCCTACCAAAGACCCTGCGTTCGGGCTTGATGCCTACTGGATACAGCCCTCGCAACGAGATTATGCCCGGATGCTTGGCTATACCGTGGTCGATGCTTCGACTGCAGTGGCTACGCACGTGAACACTGTGCTTAAAGACAATGCACAGGAACTGTTGGGCCACGAGGAAACAAAGCAACTGCTGGATAAGCTAGCTGAAAAGTCGCCACAACTAATGGAAAGCCTGATTCCCGACAAGCTCAGCGTTGCCACCATCAATCAGGTACTGCGCAATCTGGTTGCTGACTCTATTCCCCTGCGTGATATGCGCAGCATTGTTGAATGCCTGATTGTGGAAAGTACCAAAACCAAAGATCCCGATGAGCTCACAGCTCTGATTCGGCCCATCCTGGGCAGAACCATCATGCAGACACTGGTTGAACTGGGTCAGACACTGTCGGTGATTACCCTAGAAACTGAACTGGAACACATCATCACAACGACACTGTTGCAAAGCCGTAAATCCGGTGAGCTTTTGATTGACCCCAAAATGGCTGACAACCTGTTTTCTGCCATTGACGTTGAAAAACGCAATACGGAAGACAAAGGTCTGCCCGCTGTATTGATTGTCTCACCAGGCATACGACCATGGCTCGCCAAAGGACTGCGCACACGCTCACCCGGGCTGAGTGTATTGTCTTATACGGAAATACCAGAAGACCAAGATGTAAAAGTTACTGCAAAGATTGGGCTGACTGCTTCTTAATTCAAAGGTTTTAATGATGCAAATAATTAAAATTGCCGCGCCAAACAGTAAAATCGCGATGAAAGAGATCAGCGAGAAATATGGCGAAAATGTTCTGATACTCTCAAATTCCAGAGTAGCTGGCAAAAACCAGATTATCATTGCGGCGGATGAAAACAGTCGTTTACCGGCTGCTCGGCTGCGCGCCCCGAGGATTGCTCATCTCGAATCAGTGCCTGAGCCGGATACGGTGTTTGCATCCAATCAAGCAACCCAGGTAATATCCGGGTCTGGTGAACCACAGCTGTTTAAGGATCTGACTTCCCTGATCAAGATCGAGTTTGAAGCCGTTAAGAAGAATTTGTTGGCGATTATGCACAGCGCTCAGACCCGCCCTGATAATGAGTTGAGCGCATTGCTGGACGACTCGATGATACCGGCCAGTCTGATGCGCAAACTGGTCCAGGAGACAGCTGGCTGCCAAACCGCAACGCAGATTATCGATTCGCTGGAGCAATTTTTAAATACCAATCTACCCTCAAATGCACGTCTTACCGGACGCCCCGAAGTACATGTCCTGGCGGGCAACCACGGCTCAGGCAAAACCCTGTGTGCTGTGCGCCTCGCAGCCAAAATTAATGCCGACTGTCAGCACCCCGCTATTGTGGTCAGCTACAAAGCCTATAAGGACGGGGCCTGGGCTCAGCTTCAGCTGCTTGGCGCTAAAACAGGTATTGATGTCTATCGCGCTAACGATATTGGCACCTTGGTCACCATCGCCAGTGAGAACATCGATCACAGCAGTGTTATTATTGAACTGCCCTCCAGCAACTCAGTGGATGAAGCACTGCTGCTGAACCAGGAGCTCCCGATCGCGCGCTTCCACATGGTTGTGGCATGCGATAGCTATGGCACAGCTACCAGCAATATATTGAAGGCATCTCAGCTTCGCTTTAGCTCCGTTCTGGTAACCCGGCTAGATTCCCGTGGAGTGCATTGGCCGCTGATCAGTTTCCTGCTGGATCAGAAACTTCCGCTGTTGTTTGGCTGTGCCAGTCCCGATGTTGCACAGCCTCTGATAGAATTTAATAAATCCATCCTGACCGATGCAGTTTTGCAGGATATACGGCAAAGACTTTCAGACTGGACGATAGCCCAAATAAGACACTCGGCAACGCTATAATTCGCAAAACATAATTGAGATCATTAAATGAATATTTTGAGCGCAGTACCCGATACCGCAACAATAGGCACACAGACGATTTGTGTAGCCAGCGGTAAAGGTGGCGTAGGCAAAACCACCGTTGCCATTAACCTATCGATTGCTCTAACCGACGCCGGATACAAAGTGCTGTGCTTTGATGCTGATCTTGGTCTTGCCAATGCACAAATAGGCTTTCGTTGTGAGACAACATATAACCTGAGCCACGTCATCCTTGGCGAAAAGACAATGGCTGAGATTCTGGTCAAGACGGCTTATGGCGTTACTCTAGTGCCAGGAGCTAGTGGACTTGAACAAATAGCAGCGCTCAACCGGATGGAATCTGCACAGATTATTCAGGCATTCTCAAGCCTGACAGAGACCTATGACTATATGGTGATTGATTGTGCTGCCGGTATTTCACCCAGTGTCCTAGCTTTTCTGCAGGGCAGTCACTTAAGAGTCATAGTGGGCACCAAGGAGCTGACTTCAATCGCTGACGCTTATTCTCTGCTTAAGGTGATGATCAATGACTACGGTCTTGACAATCTGATTTATGTGCCGAATATGGTTGCGAACGAACGTGAAGGGCGCGCCCTGTTTGACAGTATGAATACCATTGTGCAAAAATTTTTATATACACCCCTGCTCTACCTGGGTTCCTTAACACAGGACAAAAACGTTAATCTCTCCTGGCAGAAATCTGTGCCCGTAATAAAGCTGGCACTTGACTCGGTTTTCGCATCGGATATTCACAAACTGGCGGCAGGGCTGGCTGAACTCAGATCAGACTCGATTGCAAGTCGTGGTTCTCAGTTTTTTATGGAACGGACATAACTGTTTATGAAGACTGATGCCTATATCGACATACAGAACATTGGCAATGAAAAAATTCCGATTACCTATTATCTTGGTCTGGTAAAGAGAATAGCTTTACATCTGCGCGCGCGGGTACCTGCCTATATCGAGCTTGATGACATGATTCAGCTGGGCACTCTGGGGTTGATAGAGGCGGAGAGTAAATACGACATCAGCCTGGGTGTGAGTTTTGAGCATTTTGCGAAGATGCGTATAAAAGGTGCAATTATTGATGAAGCGCGCCGCCTGAGTGATATATCTAGGTTGGCGATAAAGAACAGCAAAATCCACAGCCAGACGTTTCATGAACTGTCAAATCAGCTGGGACACGCGCCAACTAACAGGGAAATGGCCTGCCATCTGGGTATTGATGTAGAGACCTTTGAGGATCAGCGCACGCATGCCAATAATCTCAATATGCTGGAACTTGATGCCTTGTATGAAGACAGCACTTTTGACGTTGCGGGAGAGCGCCTTGGGGTTTTTGACGAAGTTGCCGAAGAGGGTTTAAAAACCATTGTGGCCGATGCAATCGCTCAGCTGGATCAACGCAAGCAACTGATACTTAAACTTTACTATACAGAAGAGATGAATCTGAAGGAGATCGGCTCAATCATCGGTGTCAATGAGTCCAGAATCAGCCAAATCCTCAGCGCAACGTTAAAGGAGCTGCGTCCTTTACTGGCTTCCCGTTATCAATCAGGAATGTAATATGGCATGGTTTGGTCCCACAAAGAACGCAAAGCTGCGACTGCAGGCCCAAAAAGATTATGAGAATGCGGTAGAGCACTCTCAAAAATCCACTCGGTCGGCACGCGTGCTATGTATCCGCATAGCCTTGAGATCTCGCACCCATATCGACGCTGCCTTTGTCCAGGCGGCCCTCGCCACTGAGGCCCATGAAGCTGCGATGATAGCCGCGCTGGTTGATGGTAAGGATTCACCAGAGCCAATCGAAACCAAACCTTACCAGCTGGTGAAATCAGGTCAGGGCCATATGTACACCTATATTCCTCAGAACTATGCCGACAGAGTATTTTCTCTGGGCGCTTTGTACCAGACACTAAAGATTAGTCGCGAGCAGGCGACAAATAAAGCTCAGGAAATATTGAATGAAATTTGCGACGAGCTGGGTGTGCTGGAGCGGTTTGACACCTTGAAATTCCTGCAGAACGAGTCGAACGGTGATGACGATTAAGCTCGCGAACAGTTGGACTACCAAGAATGATCACGCCTTATATCCATCAATCCAGAGCATAATATGACTGCTTTCATTGTACTGACTATCCTCTCCATCTCATCCATATTGATTACGGTGCTGGTTCTGTACGCGATAGGCAAAATTCGTAATATCGAAGAGCTCACCAATCAGTTGATGGCGCGTGCGAGTGACCCTGCCGTTGCCAAAGTTGACCCCAATGCTCCATTTGCGGGACTGGATGGCAAGCCTTTGTGGGATATGCTTGCTGGACGATTAGTGCCGGCCGGAGTGTCCGCAGCCGAGCTTGAGGGTTTTCGCAAGAAATATGCGCCCATCCTCAACAAAGCTCTTAACATGGTTTATGCAGATGGTCAGAGCGATGGTCAGTTTGGTAATTCGCGTACAACACCCAAAAACGAACGACCAGTGAAGACACTGCGTAATACCGTACTAGCCTGGTTGCCTTCGCATGAAGTCTCTGGCCTGTATAACGCCGCCTATGACTCTGCACGTGCCGAGGGTGATGATCTGGCGAGGGCACGCATGAGCCTTGAGGAGCTTAGCAGCAGCCTGTTTTCAAAGTTGAACATTGCCATGCCATCAGGGTTTCTTAATAGCCTGCTGCTGCCCTCTGAAAGAGTGGAGGCTGAAGCCGTAAGCGAAGACTCAATGGCTCTGCTGTCCGTCGAAGAAAAACGTATCGATTAGTAACTGGCTACAGCAATAGCTTTGCTGCTCTACCCGCGAGCAGGCCCGAGTTTCCCAAGGCGATTGTAGAGCTGAATCGAATCCTGTCCACCAGTCCGTCGGATGGCATTGATTGCCTCTCGCACTACCAGTAATTTGCGGTTTATTAGAATCTCATTTTTCTTCTGCGCATTAAGATTATCTCGACAGACTTCCTGCAGTGCATGCCAGCGCTCCAGCAGCTGGGGGTCGGGATTTTCCTCAGCGGTAATTGTCTGCAAAGCTTCCGCAACTCGATCGTCAGCCAGTTGTTCCAACAGTGCTTCTTTCTTAGTCTGCAGAGTTTCTATCAGATTAATGTCCTGCCGTTTAAGTGCGTCAAATTCCTCGGTGAAAAGTTCACCAAGCAGACTTAACTCAAGAATTAAGGCATCAACAATAGGCAATAACTTGGGGTGTTGCATAAAAATACTTATCCTGTGATGCCGCAGCACATTCAGGTGAGCGGCGGCAGGACTCTAAAGAAGTTGCTCAAGCGGAATAAAGCTTTCCGCAATTTTTCTAGCATCAAGTGGATAGTTTCCCATACGGATAGCCTCAGTGATCTGATTGACTTTATCCACATCGAACTCCGCAGATTTCGCAGCGGCTCCGATTGATTCGGACAACGCAAGGTCTCTGGTCTTATTCAGCCCCGGGGAAGAGGCGCTGCCCTTGACGGCGCTATCTACTGCGTCCTCGCGAGCTGGTTCAATGGTGCTTTTCCCAGCTGCAATCTGCAGACCTGTTTTACTGATATTCGATGGTATCATCATATCTATGGACCTGACCTGCCTTTAACAAATTATAAAAACACTGAGTTTTGATCGACACTTGCAACATAAACTTTAATCCTGATTCTGTGAACAGATGTGTGGCTGCCAGACATCATGGCACCGTGACTGTGCGCACTCCGGTCACCGTCACCGAAAAGGTTTCACCTGACTCAGGATTGCGTACCTGCACCCGCTCGCCGGTTGAGCCTCCGCTCAATGCCTTTACTGTCGCCTCAATATTAACTGCACCGCGCCTGACCATAAGTCTGACCTCGTCGTTCTTCACTACATCGGCCAATACTCGAAGGTTTGAAAATCTGATTGGCTGTCCGGGGCGCAACTGACTGGTAGTTATTACCCTGCTTAAAGCGTCTAAGTCGTGCACTGAATCCGCAGGTGGATTGCCGTAAAAAGTGATCATCTCAGTATTAGCTTCACTCAGGTTTACCCCCCTGGGGATAATTTCGCGCGCCGACAGGAGCTGATTTGCCAACAGCAAATCAGATGCCTGTAAAGCGACTCCAACGCTCAAGTCTCTGCTCAGTTTTGCACCAATAATCATATTCTGCGTTACCGCCCTGCCGCTGATGCGGTGCGACGAACTGCGTGCAACCCCTATCACATCGGTCATGGTTAGAATTTTGCCGCTGCGCAGATCACTGCGGGCTTCAAATACAGTAACTGCTTGGTCAATCAAGGAGGAAAGAAATAGTTGCCCCTTGCGTACATTTGTATTGAGTATGTAACCTACATACTGTTCTCTTTGCTTGTGCAGAACTGATTGATCAGCATTGCTGCTGACTAAGTCAATATCGACATCTTTAAGCTGATGACCCGCCGCCAGTTCCCGGCTGAAATAAAGCCCCTCAGGGTCACGGTTGATAGTGACCGTTGTCAGTATATTCCAGCCACTCTGCTCACAAATAACTCGCACCGATCGGCTGTCGTTGAATGGAAAGGACAAGATAAACGGCTTGTCACATTGTGGCACATGCAGTCGCCTATCTAGGCTGTTGACTACCACCGCTTCAGGTGAAACCCCAACCGTTGCGCTTACCCATGATTGAACTTGCTCAATCATTACCTGCTTGTTGTCGCTGATTAGTGCCACCGCCGCACTGTTGACTGCACCTGCCCATAACATCAATGTGCACAACTGGATAATTTTGTATAGATGTTTCATGAAATCCTTGTACACCAATGAAAAAGCTTATGCAAGTCAGTGGGTTAAATTGTGAGCAGGCAAAAGCGGCACGATCTTGCCGAATTCAATGCCGCTTTGAGGAGCTGATTTTTCTATGAACCCCTTTGCTCCTATCCACTAACCTTGACAGCCTCCTCGCTAATATTTAACAGATTGATTTTTCTATAAATATTAATTATTAATTATTTTCACAGAATAATGGCACAGCTTCTGCATAAGATATTTGCAAAATCGTTTTTAAGACCCATTTATTTGCGCCTTAAACCGAGAATTGAACCCATTGAGAGTAATTTATCATGGCTGCCATTGATCAATATTTTTCTGCCAATCAGACAGCGCTGAATCTTCGAAATACCAGACTTGAGCTTATATCTCAGAATATTGCTAATGCAGCAACACCGAACTACCGTGCTCGCGACATAGACTTTTCCGTCGCAATGAAATCGGCTAATGCTGGCATTAACATGCAAACCACCAATCACGGCCATATGCGGCTCTCTGCTGAGTCAATGATCACTCAGGCTGATGCCATTGTTTATCGGCAGCCATTAAACCCCGGCCTGGATAACAACACAGTTGAAATGGGCGTAGAGCAAGCCAAGTTTGGTCGCGCTGCTGCTGATTATCAGGCGTCGTTGCAGTTTCTTGAAAACAGAATAAGCGGGCTCCGCAAAGCCCTGCGAGGAGACTAATCATGTCAATTGACAGAATCATGGATATTGCTGGCTCTGGCTTGAATGCACAGCTGGTCCGCATGAATACCACAGCGAGTAATCTTGCCAACAGCAGTGTGCTGGCGCCATCAGAACAGCAGGCATTTCGAGGGAAACGTCCGGTATTTCAGACCATTCTCGAAAATACCGTAAACAATAACGCTACTGAAGGTGTCGGTGGCGTTCGCATCAAGCAAATTATTGATGACATTCGACCTTTGCGCGAAATGTATAACCCCGGACACCCCATGGCTAACGACAACGGCTATGTATGGGGCTCCAATGTGAACGAAGTCGAAGAGATGATCGATATGCTAGATGCTTCGCGCGGTTATCAGAACAACGTTGAGGTTATCAAGACTGTCAAAGAGCTGATGCTGCGCACACTTGAAATATCCAAGGCCTGATTAAAGTACCAACCCGGAGTAACTAATGCCTGAAGAAATTGCATTACCCACCAATATCATGAGTTTGCAGCGTATGAATGATCTGAAAAGCGCTCCTCAAAACACCGAAGAGGCGCTTGGGCGTGATGCATTCCTGCGATTATTTACTGCTCAGCTCAAGAATCAAGACCCCTTAAGCCCTATGGAGAACGAGGCTTTTGTTTCACAGCTGGCACAATTCTCAACGCTGGAGTCCCAGAAGGCAATGCAGGAATCCATAGAATCAATGTCAAGCACCATGCTGCGCGAACAACTGTTAACCGGAACTAATGTGCTGGGCAAGACTGTTTCAACATTAACGGGCTCCACGCTCGGTGGTGAAGGACGTGTGTCTAAAGCTTCCGCTGCCCTGCCATCAGGCGCAGACAAAGTCATATTTAATATAACCACGGCCAACGGTGAGCTTGTCTATCGGAAAGAGTTTGGTGCCCAGCCCGCCTCCGATATGAAGTTTGAATGGGCGGGTCAGAGCACCGATGGAAAGTCACTTCCGCTGGCAGTCTATTACATTTCCGTAGCTTTAGAAAAAAATGGGGAAAGTCGCGCTGCTACCGTGACTACCCAGGAAATGATCAAAGCCGTGCGCTGGGACGAAGACGCATCCGATGTTGTGGTTGAAACTGAAAGCGGGCGTGAAATTAACCTGGCCCAACTTAACCGCATAGAAATTTGAAAATGGAAAGCCTCCTCTAAACGAATAAGTACAAAGGGAACAGAAGCATGTCATTTTATACGTCCTTAACAGGCCTCATTGCGGCAACCACTGAGCTAGCCGTTACGTCAAACAATATTGCAAACGCCGGCACCTCCGGTTTTAAAAAATCCAGTGCTGACTTTGGGGATATCTTTGCCACTTCTCCGCTGCAGAAAGCCTCCGGCGTTGTAGGCGCAGGTGTATCACTTAAGCAGGTCGCCCAGGAGTTCAGTCAGGGCAACATAGAGTTTTCTGCTAACTCGCTGGACCTCGCGATTACAGGTGATGGCTTTTTTGCTCTGCAAACCCCGGATGGCACCAGCATTTATACCCGCAATGGCGGTTTTGTGCTTAATGAACAGAACCAGATGGTTAACTCTGCCGGCCAAGCATTGATGTCATTGCCGGTGGACTCTACCAACAAGGCAGACTTCAGCAAAGCTCTGTCTGCACTAACCATACCGCGCAAAACCGTAGCGGAATTCAAGGCCACTACAAATGTGGAGCTTGGGCTGAATTTACCATCGGACAGCATACCGATAAAAGAACAATTTAATCGCAATAAACCTGAGACTTATCATAAAACCAATTCGTTTACCGTGTACGGTGCATCTGGTTCCTCGCATCTTGCCACCGTCTACTATACAAAAACTGCTACCGCAACAGCGGACGACCCTTTCAACAAATGGCAGACCCATGTGTATGTGGATGGTCAGTTAGTCAACCCAGAACTGATTCAAGCCTCAGACAAAGCCAGTGATCAGTTTTTTGTTAATAAATTTGGCGAGCTCAAAACCTTGTCTGAGCTGGTACGTCTGCAGAGAACCAGTTCGGAAAGTGAAAAATATCTGATCACTACTGGCACGCTGTATACGAAGTATTCATATGATAACCTGTCAAAACCGATCGTATCCACACCCGCTACTGTAGAATCTCTAGTCCCGACGACATCAGCATACAGCGACAACCTGAATTTGACCAACAACAAGGATGGCGTTAATTTTGCTCTGTTCAACCGAGCAGAGCTGAGTAATATGTTCAAGGTCTCATTGGATGGCTCATCAGCCTTAGCTGTCGGTTTGGAGCATCTGGCGGGCAAAGATGTTAAGTTGTCCGGGACTCAGATCGCCTTTGAACTCACCAACCAAATCAACACCCGCTTCAGTGACGGTCGTAAATTTAACCTTGAGAATGCAGGCAATCTTACTCTGAGCCGCGTTTTCACCTCCCTCGGTTCAGACGACGTAGTAGACGAATTGGAGCTTAACCTTAATGCAATTCTTACCGCCGAAGGGTTGCTGGAAGCGGGAGAGACTGAAGTTACACCAGAAATGATTACATTTGCTCTGAATAGACACCTTCTGACGTTAGCAACCGATGACAGCTTTAAGTTCAAAGATCTCACTATCGCCTACGACTTTGCTAATCAAGGCTTTAAATTCTCCCAATCAAATACCGGCGATCTTTATCTCAGCAACACGGATGAAGGTACTGACCCGGTATTTGGCGTAACTCAAGCTACTGAGGAGTCCTACGGAACTCTGCTGCAGCCACAAGACAGTGACGTCGATGTGGTTTTGCTTCGCGACATTCGGCCCAATGGCAACCTGATTGCGAGCACACGTGACCAGCGTTATGGTATATCGGTAACATACTCAGATGGTAAGTTCCTTATTCGCAGTGGAACAACTGGCGACCAATCGAGCATGTCAATCCAACTAAACAAAATAGCAACTGAGGGTTCTGCTGAGGAATTGACTAACTCCTCCATACTGGCTATGAATCTGCTGGGCATACCTGAAGAAGGCCTCTCGGTGCAACCACAGGCCTCACAGATTAATAATGTTCCTACGGTGCGGGGCCAAGCGTCTCAGCCTGCAATTGTTAATGGCAAAACAATGGGGGTAGACCCGCGCAACCCGTTTAGCATCAACTCTACGAACCGCAGCCTGACCGTAATTATTGATGGCATTTCTTCACAAGTCAGGCTTGATGCAGGTCAGTACTCCATCGGAACTTTCACCCAGCATTTGCAGGAAAAGATAAATCTGATGGCCGATAGTCTCGGCCGCAGCGTATCGGGCGTTAAAGTTGATTTTGACGACCGGCGCGGCGGCTTGGTGATCACAGGCGCGACCGCCACCGATGCATCATTTATACAGATTGCCGGCCACCCAGAC
Source organism: Pseudohongiellaceae bacterium (assembly GCA_041689205.1). GTDB lineage: Bacteria > Pseudomonadota > Gammaproteobacteria > Pseudomonadales > Pseudohongiellaceae > JAVVEG01. The sequence continues at coordinate 16,657 of JBDNGQ010000087.1, forward strand.
TGGGGCCTAGACGATATCGATGCCGTGTTCGGACAGACATCTACCTATATCACCCTTGACCAGGAAACTGATGGCTCTGGCGGAATGTATGTATTCCAGGACAAAGCTGGCAAGTGGATTGAAACTTCCGACAAGAGTGACTTCGACGATAATAACATCCCTTACTGGACACCCATATTTCTGGACAAGGGCGAACTGACTTTTGATACCAGCGGCAAACTGATATCACCTATCGGCACTTCTCGACTGGAGAGCGCTGGCATTACCGGCACCGTTGTTGCTCTTGAGTATGGCAAAAGCACGCAGTACAACAGTCCCTTCGCGGTGCTGAGTCAGACCCAGAATGGTGCGCCTGAAGGCAACTTGGTAGGCGTCAATATCGGTGACGATGGTCTGGTAGTGGCGAGTTATTCCAATGGCTCCCAAAAGTCGCTGGGCAAGATTATCCTCGCCAACTTTACGACCCCTCAAGGTCTGCGGCAGATCGGAGATTCAAGCTTCTATGCTACATCTGAATCCGGCGAAGCGAGTTTTGGTGAGGCTGGTGCTGCCGGTTTCGGTACTCTACGAGCAGGTGCGCGGGAACGTTCTAACGTCGATTTAACAGGTGAGCTCGTGGACCTTATCACCGCACAGCGGAATTTCCAGGCAAACGCTAAGGCCATTGAAACAACTAACGCGATGACGCAGGCAATCATCAATATCCGCGGATAAATAAGTGTCATTTGGATTTTAGCAGGGGCTTATAAATGGACAGATTAATCTACACATCGCTGGCTGCCGCCACCAGTCAGCAGTTCAACAGAACTCAGCTGACTAATGATCTGGCTAACTTGTCGACCACTGGCTACAAACGCGCGAATTTAACGACTACTGAAGCTGCGTTTTTAAACGGACCCGGGCATCCCACCCGGTTCCAGCCAATTGTGCTGTCACAGGTAGAACACGTCAATCTCGAGCCTGGGGCAATTGCTTATACCGGCAACGACATGGATATTGCCATGAACAATGACACCGTACTTGGCGTTCAGGCTGAAGATGGCACCATTGCGTTTACCCGCCGCGGCGATCTGCGGATAACCAGTACCGGTACCGTCGAAACCGGTACCGGTGATCTCGTCATGGCAGAGGGTGCGCCGCTGACTATTCCGCAGGGTTACCTCATTACCATAAGCCCCGATGGTTCAGTATTTGGCACTGATTCCAATGAAGAGGGTGGTGAACCGATACTGATTGGCCAGTTAATGTTACGGGATGCCAGTGCTGTGCAGTTGACTCGCCGCACGGATACTCTGTACGAGGTGCAAGGCAGCAACGGCAATGGCGGCGATTTTCCCAGCGGTCCTGCTGCTGCATCAGTCAGCCCCGGCGCGCTTGAAGGCAGCAATGTGAATCCAGTTGAAGTGATGGTCAGTCTGCTTGATTTATATCGCTCATTCGAAATGCAAATGAAGGTGATTAAGAGCTCCGAAGAAATTGATAAAGATGGCGCAAGAATGATGAGTCTTCGC
>JBDNGQ010000088.1:0-5747 GCA_041689205.1 Pseudohongiellaceae bacterium
CGCAGATAGAGTTGCTAAAAGTGCTGCGTATTCTGCCAGGCAAACGAGTTGTGGCTTTAGCGCAGTGGCAGGGCAAAACCGTTGTCGCCAAACTGTTCTACGATCAACAACGCTGGCAGCAACATCTGCAACGGGAACTCAAGGGCATCAGCGCCATGCAGGAGGCAGCAATTCAATGCGCGCCGGTGCTTGGCCAGGGATCGCTGCTGGAATCTTCAGCAACAGATAAAAAAGGCGCCGTCCTGCTGATGCATTATCTTGAGCATGGAGACAGTCTCGGCGAGCGCTGGCAAAGTTATGCGGATAGAAAATTCGATCAACAATTTCTGCTGCGCCGGGTGATCAGCCAGATCGCCTGGTGTCATCACCGCGGTCTGATTCAGCAGGATATTCATCTCGATAATTTTCTGCTGCAGGGCGACACTATTTATCTGCTCGACGCGGCCGCTATCGAAGCATTCAGCCAGTCCGATAAGCTGCCCTTAAATGATTGTCTGGACAATCTCGCGCTGTTCTTCGCGCAGTTTCCGGTCAGTAACGACGAGCAACTGCCCGCGCATTACCAGCACTATTTAAGTTGCCGCAAACTGCTGAGCAACAATTCGATAAAGGGTGCCCCGGACAACAGCGCATTTCTCAGTCTGCTGCATCAGCGCCGCAACCGGCGCTGGCATCTGTACAGCCGCAAACTGTTTCGCGAGACCAGTGCCAACTGCTGCGAAAAACGCTTCGACCGCTTCGTGGTTTATGAGCGTAGCATCGCCTCCGCCGAGTTGGAAAAATTCATCAACAATCCGGATGACTTCATTCGCGCTGGTCGGGTGATCAAGGCAGGCAATTCTGCAACTGTGGCGGCAATCACAATAGGCGGCCGCGAATACATCGTAAAACGGTACAACATTAAAAATCTCTGGCACGGTCTCAGCCGCGCGTTGCGCCCGAGCCGGGCGTGGGAGAGTTGGCGCAACGCGCATATGCTGCAGATGTTCGGTCTGGGCACCGCAAAACCCTGGCTGATGATGGAGCGGCGCAGCGGGCCCTTGCGACGGCAGGCCTACTTTGTGGCAGAGGCTTTGCCTGGCCAGGACGTCTTGCATTTTCTGGAAAAAGAGCCTATAAAATGCACCCCTTGGCAGACGGCTCTGCAGCAGTTTCGGCAACTGTTTCAGATAATGCAGCAGTACCAGATTGTGCACGGTGATATGAAGGCAACTAACTTTATCTCCACGCCCGAGCAGTTGTTGATTCTGGACCTGGATGCAATGCGCCAGGAAAGCAGCCGGGCAAAATTTATAAAAGCGTTCAACAAGGACTTACAACGCTTTCTGGGAAACTGGCAGGGTAATGAGCCCGCCGAACAGGCAGTACGCCAGTTAATAACGGATTTCACTATGACTACCCCGCGGGCTATGTTGCGGAAAAAACCGCAGGCTTCGGAAGAAGCACAACGAACCAGGGGTTAAAGGTAAGCGATGTCTCTGATTACATTAGGACTTTCCGGTGCAGGGGGCCATGACTCCGCAGCTGCGTTGTTTGTTGATGGTGATCTGACCGCCGCTGTCGAAGAAGAACGACTGGTCCGGCGCAAACATGCTAAAGACATGATGCCGATTGAATCGGTAAGGTTCTGCATGCGCTACGCTAAGATCAAACCGCGCCATATCGATATGGTCGCTCTATCTTATGCCCCCATCTCATTGTTTACCCCAGCTCGCTGGCACTATGCCAAACGGCACTGGTATGCGCCCGACCGCAGCCTTGATGCCATCCTGAACGGCAACCGCCGCTATCGCCGCTATCTGGGTGAGGTGCGAACGATGCTGGAGCAACTGGATATTCCTTGGAAGAAAGTTAAGCTGGTTCCGGTGGAGCATCAACTGGCTCATGCCGGCAGCGCTTACTATATGAGCGGCTTCGAAGGCAAAACGGCCATCCTCGGTATTGACCTAAAGGGTGAGTATGCCACCACTTTTTTTGGTTACGGTGAAAACGGCAAAATCCATAAGATCAAAGAATTTTATCAGCCGGACTCGCTCACCGGCATGTACGCTGCGATTACCGATTACCTTGGCTTCGACATTCTCGACGGTGAAGCAAGGGTGATGGGAATGGCAACTTACGGCGGCCCGAATAAGTATGACCTGTCACCACTGGTTGAATTCACGGGTAAGAAGTTCAAGCTCAACACGCAATTAATTGGCACCGTCGGCTTACGCCGCTACAAAGAAAATTCCCGTGGTTACTACTTCAGCCCAAAATTAATCGAACTGCTGGGTCCTCGTCGTACCGGCAGTCTGACTGAAGATCCGTATCTGCATTACGCAGCAAGCATTCAAAAACTCTATGAAGAAATTGCAATCGGTCTGACCACGCATTACCTTTCCGACATTATCAGGGAAGGTAATGGTCGTCTGGTAATGGCTGGCATTGGCGCGCTGAATGTGAAATTGAATCAGCGTCTGCTGGCACTGCCCTGGGTGAAAGAGATATTTGTGCAGCCTGCTGCCGGTGACGCCGGTACCGCTATCGGCGCCGCTGCCTGCGCCATTGCCAAACAAAAGATTCCCGTCAAACGGATGAAACATGCCTTCCTTGGTCCACGCTACAGCATGGAGCGCTGCATTCGTGTATGCAAAGAGCACCGTGAAAAACCGGTTTGGGAAATACTGGAGAACCCGACGGAGAAAGCCGCCGAACTGCTGGCCGCCGGATCATTGGTGGGCTGGTTCCAGGGGCGGATGGAGTTTGGGCCTCGCGCTCTGGGTAATCGCAGTATTCTCGCCAACCCCGCACAGTCGGAGATGGTGGACGCAATCAACAAGAAAATTAAATTCCGGGAGAATTGGCGCTGTTTCTCGCCAAGCATGCTCGACACGCTTGCCGAAGACGTTCTGCAAACTACCCACCGCGCCGAATACATGAGCATGAGTTTCGACGTGGCGCCGGAATGGCGGGAACGCTTCCCGGCCGTCGTCTACAAAGATGGCACCTCGCGCGCTCATGTCGTCACCCGCAAAGCCAATCCGCGTTTCTACCAACTGCTCAAAGATGTAGAAGAAAAAACCGGCTACGGCATCGTCCTCAACACCTCAATGAACCGCCCCGGCGAAGCCATCATCTGCACACCCGAAGACGCGCTGGAAATGTTCTTCGGCTCCGATCTGGAGTACCTGATCATGCAGGATGTGCTGGTAACCAAGCGGCCGGAATCTGCAATTTGAAAAACAGCGTTTTTGCGTGATTTTTGCCGTTTAAAACGTGCTTTTTTGTATAGAAACCGGTGTTTCTGGATGAAAAGCCTGTTTGTGGTGCATCTTACGTGCGGAATCCAACGTATCGCTTGAGTCAAATCGCAAAAAGGGCTAAAACAAAGCCCGAACGATAGACTTATGCGGGATGCATCTGCGCTCCGTAGCGTGGCTGCTTATGGAAACCCACAATGGCAACACTATTAAATTCTGAGCTGAACAGACGCGGCCTGCTGAAGCTGGGTGCATCGTTGCTGTTGGCCGGCGCGTCGGGTGGTTTAACTGCGCAGGGTTTAGCAGGTCAGGGTTTATTAGACCAAGGCGCGCAATATCCGCTGGGCGTGCGGGCGCTGGTATTCGATATCTTCGGAACCGTGGTCGACTGGCACTCCTCAATCATTCGGGAAGGTCAGCTGCTGGGGCGCAGTAAAGGCTTCGATCTGGACTGGGGCGAGTTCGCCGACAAATGGCGCGCTGGCTACACCCCGGCCATGAACCGCGTGCGCAGTGGCGAACTGCCCTGGGCAAAACTGGATGATCTGCACCGCATGGTGCTGGACCAGCTGATCAAAGAATACGCGCTGGCCGGTTTAACTGAAGCCGACATCCAACACCTCAATTTTGCCTGGCACCGTCTCAGCCCCTGGTCCGACAGCATCGCCGGATTAAATCGTCTGCGGAATAAATATGTGGTAGCCACCTTATCTAACGGCAATGTCTCCCTGCTGGTGAATCTGTCGAAGAATGCGGGGCTGAGCTGGGACACAGTGCTGTCGGCGGAATTGTCCGGCCATTACAAGCCAGACCCCGAGGCGTATTTGAAAGCCGCGGAACTGCTAAGTCTGCTCCCCAATGAGGTAATGCTGGTGGCTGCACATCCAGGTGATCTGCGCGGCGCGGCGGCTGCGGGATTGCGAACGGCCTATGTCCATCGGCCGCTGGAGCGTGGCCCGCAGAGGCTGATTTCACCACCGGCTGAGGACGAATTTGATTTCTTTACCAATGATTTCCTTGATCTGGCTGGGCAGCTGGGGGCGTGAGCGCTCGCTGACTCGCAGAACTAACATGTTCATCTTCTTGTACATGTCGGAGCTTGAGACTATTCTTGTCTTGTAAAACGTACATGTGGAGGTTCTATGAGAATTGTGTCTTTTACAGAAGCAAGAAATAGTTTGAAAGCGGTGCTGGATTCAGTGGTTAATGACGCGGATACAGCAGTGATTACCCGTCGTGATTCGGAAGATGCTGTTGTTATGTCACTGAACTACTACAACAGTCTGATGGAAACGGTGCACTTACTGCGCTCACCGGCAAATGCTGAGCATTTGAATCGCTCAATTGAACAATTCAAAGCAGGTAAAACAACCCCCAAAGAATTGATTGATGAGTAGTCGTTTACTGTCATGGACTGACGAAGTCTGGAGAGATTACATTTATTGGCAAACTCAGGACAAAAAAACGCTTAAACGAATAAACAAGCTTATAAACGACGTTAAGCGCTCACCTTTTGAAGGTATTGGTAAACCCGAACAGTTAAAAGAAAACTTAGCTGGTTTTTGGTCGCGGCGTATAGATGATACGAATCGATTAGTCTACGCAACTGATGATAATGCGATTACGATAATTTCGTGTCGTTATCACTATTAAATTCGTAACTTCCGCAGGATTCGGCTCCGCGGGCCAGGCTCAACCAATTAGATAGACGGAGTTTATAACCATGAGCTTTATCAGATGGACAGGAATCAGTCTGCTGCTTACTCTCGCAGCATGCAGCGCTCCCGAGGAAACAAGCCAGATGTCAGTGATCGACAGCAACAATGAAAACGTGATGCAAGCCGATCCCTGGCTCTGGCTGGAAGAAGTCGAAGGCGAACGCGCGATGGCCTGGGCCGCCGAGCAGAACAGCAAATCCATCCCGCGCCTGCAGGGCGATCCCCGCTTTGCCGACATCGAAGCCGAAATACTCGCCATCATGACCTCCGACGACCGCATCCCCTTTGGCAGCCTGGTCGATGGCATGGTCTACAACTTCTGGCAGGACGCCGAACACGTACGCGGAATCCTGCGCCGCAGCACCCTCGAGAGCTACCAGAGCGCAGACATCCAATGGGAAACCGTGCTTGATGTTGACGCGCTGGCCATGGCAGAGAACGCCAACTGGGTTTACAAAGCGATCAACTGCCTGCCCGCCGATCAGAACCGATGCCTGCTGCAGCTGAGCGATGGCGGCAAAGATGCCGTCTCAATACGCGAATACGATCTGCAAACCCGCAGCTTTATTGACGGCGGTTTTGAGCTTGCAGAAGCCAAGACCAGCGTCGCCTGGGTAGACGCCGACACACTGCTGGTGGCCTCAGACTTCGGCGCCGGCTCAATGACCAGCTCCGGCTATGCCCGCACCGTGCGCCTGTGGCAGCGTGGCACTGCAATCGCCAATGCCCCGCAGATCTTCGAGGCGGATGCAGCCGATGTCAGCGCCGGAGTACGAACGATTACCAA
>JBDNGQ010000089.1:0-3797 GCA_041689205.1 Pseudohongiellaceae bacterium
CGGTCGACTCAGTTTTGAATGTGCCGATTTTCGCAGACACCCCTTTGATGGGTATATCGGAAGACTATCTTACCGTGATGGACCCCGATATTGATCTCGAAGCTGCCCGTCAGGAGCTGATGAACAGCCCGGTATTCAGTAATGCGGTGATCAGCCCCGACGGTCAGACTGCGGCATTGCTGGTCAGTTTCGCGATTGACCAACGTTATATAGAACTGATAAATCGCCGCACCGACTTGCGTAACCAGCAGCAGGAGTCAGGTCTGAATGAAGCTGAAAGAGCGGAACTTGAGCAGGTGAGCGGTGAATTTGAAGCGCACAGTGATGCAGCTGCGGATCTTCGCCATCAGGATATTACTGAGATTCGAAATATTCTGGATTCGTATCAGGACCGGGCGGAGCTGTATCTGGGCGGTGCGCCAATGATTGCCGACGATCTGGTGACGTTTGTGCAGTCTGATCTGGCCAAGTTCAGTCTCGGTGTGTTCGCGTTCATTGTGCTGGTGCTGGGCTTGATTTTCAGAAGCATACGCTGGGTCGCCGTACCGCTGCTCTGCTGTGCAGTAACCGGCATCATCGTGGTTGGCATACTGGGTCTGATGGATTGGCGAGTGACCGTGGTGTCATCAAATTTCATGTCACTGCTGCTGATTATTACCATCTCGCTGAATATGTATCTGATTGTGCGTTACCGGGAATTGCGGGCAACGCGTCATTTCAGCAACCACGACAAACTGTTGCGCCATGCCGTCCTGGTGATGTTCAAACCCTGCTTATATACCGCATTAACCACCATCGTTGCTTTCGGGTCCCTGGTGGTCAGTGGTATCACGCCAATCATTTCCTTTGGCTGGATTATGGTGATGGGGGTGATTACTGCCTTGCTGGTGGTGTTCACATTGTTCCCTGCGGTGCTGACTCTGCTGCCAAAAGAGGAGCTGTCGCGCCAAGGTGATTTAAAACTTAATCTAACCAGCGCACTGGCCCGAGGCACTGACAAACTGGGCAATAAGGTGTTGTATTTTTATGCGGCAGTGCTGTTGATCAGCATTGTCGGTTTAAGCCGATTACAGGTCGAAAACAGTTTCATTGGCTACTTCAGTGAAGATACCGAGATCTATCAGGGCATGACGCTGTTCGATCAGAAGCTGGGCGGCACGCTTTCCTTCGATGTGGTGATTGATCTGCCTGAGGCGGAAGCCGACAGTTTCGACGATGGCTTCGACGATGGTTTTGGTGACGGTTCTGGCGGCGAGGGTAACGAGGCCTATTGGTTCACCGGCGCTAAAATGGATGACATTAAAGCGATCCATGAATATCTGCAGACCTTCCCGCATACCGGCAAGGTGGTGTCCTTTGGTGCGGTAATCGAACTGGCCGAGCAGCTTAATAACGATCAGCCGGTCGACAGCTTTGTCTGGGCTCTGTTGTATTCAATGATTCCGGAAGCCCTGAAGTCAACGGTATTGACGCCCTACGTATCAGTTGCTGAAAATCAGCTGCGTTTTAATGTCCGGGTTATTGAATCCGACCCGGATCTTAGCCGTAACCAGCTGATCAAAGATGTAAAACAGGGTTTGATAGACGACTTTGGTTTCGAGCCGGAACAGGTCAATATCACCGGCATTCTGGTGATGTACAACAATGTGCTGCAGAGTCTGTACCAGTCGCAGATATTGACCCTGGGTGTGGTGCTGGCCGCCATCATGCTGATGTTTATGGTGTTGTTCCGTTCTCTGAAAGTTGCTGTGCTGTGCATCATTCCGAATATTATCGCGGCGTTTTTTGTGCTCGGGCTGATGGGCTGGCTGGCGATTCCACTGGATATAATGACCATTACGATTGCGGCAATTTCCATAGGCATTGGTGTCGACAATACCATCCAGTATATGTACCGCTTTAAACGGGAGTTCCACCGTATCGGTAACTATCAGCAAACCATGTTTTACTGTCACAGCAGCATTGCGCGGGCCATGTACTTTACATCCATGACTATTGTTGCCGGTTTTTCAATTCTGGTGTTGTCAAATTTCATCCCCACTATTGTCTTTGGGCTGTTGACCAGTATCGCGATGTTGATCGCGCTGTTCGGCGCTTTAACGCTGCTGCCGCAGTTACTGATCACCTTCAAACCACTGGGCCAGGAGCATGCAATTATCAGCTCTGAACCGATTTAATACCGATCAAATTTTTACCGATTTTAATACCGACTAATTTTTAATTGTGGAGAAACAAGAATGTTGAACAAGAACCCCGAAAAGGAAGCAACCGAGCCAGTTGCCACTCGCTTCCTTGATGAGAAATTATTTAAATCGCGCGCATTGACCCTGTTCGGCGATGTTGATGAGAAGCTTGCTCGAAATATAACTGAAAGATTGCTCGCTCTTGCTGCGGAGTCCGATGAACCGATAACTCTTTACATCAGCTCGCCTGGTGGTCATGTCGAGTCTGGTGATGTGATCTACGACATTATTAAGTTCATTAAGCCTGAGGTACATGTCATCGGTACCGGTTGGGTAGCCAGTGCCGCTACCACCATCTATCTGGCCGCCAAAAAAGAAAATCGCTATGCCTTGCCTAATACGCGTTTTCTGGTTCATCAGCCATCGGGAGGCTCAAGAGGCAGCGCTTCAGACATTAAAATCCAGGCCGAGCAGATCATTAAAATGCGGGCTCGAATCAATAGATTGATTGCCGATGAAACCGGACAGCCACTGGAGCGTGTTGTCAAAGATACTGATCGGGATTACTGGATGACAGTAGACGAAGCAATTGAATACGGGATAGTAGGCAAGCAGATCCGAAGCGTGAGTGAGATCAACTGAATGACAGGGTAACTCAGACGTTGGGTTACCCGTACATTGCGAAGTTCAATGCTTTATCAGAGCGGTTTATCAGGGCACCTGCCCAGAGACTTGTTTGTTGAATTGTGCCTGCTGATTGCGGACCAGCGCGCAGATGACGTGGTAATCAGGCTGGCAAGACAGGGCTCGGGCCATCGCCGTCGTGGCATCAATAAGCTGCACCAGAACGCGTCCGTAAACACCTTGGTATTCCACTTCGATGGTTGCTGAATCACCGTTAATAATGCCATTGCTGGCAACCCACTCCAGACCCATTGATTCGATGGATTCGACCGCAAATTGATTGCCGGACCGAGTGACTCTGATGACGAATGGACTGTCTTCAGCGGCCCATACACCGCTCCATGCACTCTCCAGACCATTTGGAACCGCCTGTAAATAGGGCTGCGCATGATGTGGTGTCTGAGCGTGGCCGCCAGCGCTGAACAACAGGCAAGCAAGCAGCAGGGTGAAGGTTCTGGCACCTGAAGAACTAAGCAGTCTGTTGATAGTGTCTTGCTCCTGCCTGTTGAGAGTTACAAGAACTCGCATGATTAAACGGGTAAATCCAAAGCCATTCCAAATAAAGGTCCATGGTACAGAGCCACAAGACCCCAGACGCTGAGGCCAAGGAGTATAGCAGCAATATCCCATTGAATTGAAATCTGTGCTGGTGGTCTGGATTGTCTCGCTGATCTGTATAAGCCAGTTGAAGCCTTCACCAGCGCTGCCAAAGCCAGACTGCCAAATAGCAACATGGACGCAAGGTCACCATTACTGATCAGGTGCGCCCCTCCCCATAAAAGAACCCCTGCATAGATGGGATGTTGCAGATTGCGTTTCAAATAGCCTGCGGGCAGTAATTCAGATGCTGACAGAATGAATGCAAACAGGGTCAAAGGATAAGTGATTTCCCGCCACTGCCAGGGCGGCACCCATATTTGTATGAATGGA
>JBDNGQ010000090.1:0-5685 GCA_041689205.1 Pseudohongiellaceae bacterium
AGGCTGATGGTGCCGCTTTCGGCGCAGGTGCCAATGATGGGCAGGTGCAGGAACATGCCAGCGTTGAGCTCCTCGATCATAGGATTGCCGAAATTCACGGTGCACTGTGTGTCGCCGCTGGACAGTTCCAGTCGGGACAGGGCATAGTTTTCTATCTGCACACGTTTCGCTCTGATCTCCCCCCAGGTCACTCTTGCGTCCGGGATGCTATTGCCAGTTCCGTTTCCAGCTCCGTCAATGCCGACCGCCAGTTCCATATCTCGAACCGCAATCAACCAGTGTCCGTTAACCTGTGTGCCGTCGAATCGCAGCTCGAGATAACTGTCGCTCAGACTGTGACCGAAACTGATTCCGGGAACGATGAGAGCCGCAAGCAGCAGCGCACGCAATATCACAGTGGCACTCCTGTCGAGGTGTGATCGGTATCATGCGGGGGAAGAACAGCGACCAGGCGCACATCTTCGGTGCCAGCCGCATCTACCCATCGGGCGATCTCAGTCAGAAGCCGTGAATCCGCAGCTGCGCTCGCAGCCTGGGCGAGCAACAAAGTGTCAGATGGCTCTTTTTGCAGCGCCCAGTTCTCCCGCGCCGACAGCAGCGCCGATTCTGAATCGTGCAGCACATTCAGAGCAAAGCGGGCGTACTCCTTGTGCGGCGCTTCCTCACGCAGGAATGCGTTCTGGAAAAATAGATTCAGTTCGTGCACGTGCTCCTGTCCCTGAGTTTGAGCGCCGGGCTCGGAACTCGCCAGCAGCGCCTCGGTCTGGATAATTTTCAATTCGGTGCTGATGCCGTCCTCAGGCTGCGTAATCAACAGGGCAACTGCATCCGCCGGACGCCCCGCCTCCATAAGCAGGGTGGCATAGTGCACCAGCACATAAGCGCTGTCCGGTGATACCTGGAGCGCGCTCTGGTAATGGCGTTCGGCCTCCTGGTTGCGTCCGAGTCGATGGGCAATGTTAGCGGCCGTTATCTGGAGTTCGACATAGTCCTGCGGAATGAGCTCAGGACCCCGAGCGAGTCTGGTATTGATGGCGGTGAGACTCGCTTGCGCGTTGCCGGTAAGGCTGTCTACCTGGGTCTGGCAGTTCAGCGCTATTTCATAGCGGACCAGGGCGCGCAGGCTCTCACAGCTGTCGCTGGCGGTCTCGTAGTCAGCCGTTACCAGGCTTATCTGAGCCCTCATCAACAGGGCTTGAGCATTTCCCGGTTCGATCGCCAGCGCGCGCTCCAGTTCTGCGAGCGCCTGCTGAAATTCATGACCATGCTGCAGAACTGCCGCCGTCAGGATGTGAATAAGAGGTGGTTTTCGCAGCTCGTCCGGCCAGCGCTCCAGCACAGCCAGAGTATGGCCATAGGCGCGCGGGTCCTGTTCCCTTACCGCAATCTGGTAGGCGGCGAGTGCCTGCTGCAGCAGCAGAGCCTGTGCTTGTGTTGCCGAGGTGCCCGGGGCTGAGCTTGCCTGGTCCGAAGCGGCAGCATTGACTCGGCTGTCGTTCGTCCGAAGTTCTTGCGCCCGAAGGTCTTTGGAAAGTGCCACAATGGCGCCCGGGAGCCTTTCGACAAGGGTAGCGTCGTCCTGAGGAACAAAAGGCTGGGCATTGCCGAAGGCCGACGATAACAGCAGCACAACGACGATGAGGGAGCCGACGATTTGAGTGATCCCATGCGCCAGCAGAGGGCGATGGGAGCAGGAACTGGGTCGCGTAGATAATTCCATTTCTGCCTGGATTCCTTAGGGTTCAGGGATTGCTTCCTGCGATTTATTGCCTGGCGCTTGTATCCCGCTGAAGCACGGCACAGACAAGGTCAGGCCGGGCGTCCCTGCCCGGCAGATTGATCATCAGACCTTTGCAATCCAACGCGCTTGCGTAATTTGTATTCAGTTGCCGCCAGCTCCTGGCAACGGAGTATTCAGGTACGGGAATGTCGTTCTGAAATCGGCGGCAGTCGTGGTGGTCTGGTCAGTGAAAGGCGCGGTATTGTTAGGGGCTACCGCAGGGTCGGTAATCAGCGCTCCCATCAGGACCCGCAGCAGTATGTCGACGACGTCATCACCGGGACGGCGGCCATTCGGGAAGCCTGCCGTATCGTTTGCGAGTACGCCCAGATTCATCTGTTGCGCAGCAGGCACTGGCGCGATGCTGGTGTTCAGGCGCAGCATTTCACTGCGGGGGAACATGTTGCTCGCGACATTTTGCGGCGTATTAAGCCCTTGTACACCGCCGACCGCCATCACCAGATCCGAACGGGGGAAGTTCTTCGGGGCCACAGCACCGGCATCCGAGAACAGCAGTTCGAGAAGAAAGGGCAGGGTCGGGTAAAGCACGTAATCCGCAAATTGAGCATCATCCTTCGGATGACTGCTGTTGAATTTATCTTTGTCAGGAAGTCCAATGACCACTTCGTTGATCAGAGGGAGTCCCAGGCGTGAAAGCTGCAGCTTGTCATTGCCCAGGTCTAAGGTTGAAGTGGTCCAGGCGCCGATGACGGGATCACTTCCGACCAGGCAGCTCATGGGCACTTCCACGGCCAGAGTCGTGATGTTTTTGCTGGCAAGCGGATTTCCTACCGCATCGGGGGCACCTAGTGGATTCAGATTAACCAGGTCAAAAAGGGGCCCGATATTGACCGCAAAGCCTTCTTGTCTTTGACCGACGAAAACCTTTCCCTGTCCGCTGCAGCCAGGAATCGTGATAGCCCAGATGTGGTTATCAGCGTAGGTAGCATAATTGGGTATCGATTTGGTGCCGATATTGTCCAGTGGCTTGCGGAAGGTCATTCCTCCGCCGGAAACATTGCTGACACCCTGACCAGTTCCCGTTTTGGAGTTACCGCTGATCACTTTGAGTGTGTATTCCTGCCGTGAATTCACGTTCGTCGTATCCGTGGCACCAGGACCGACAGGACCCGCATTTACCAATGGGATGGGAATATTTTTGCCTCCAACAGGCACCGTCGCGTTAGCGCGCAGCGTGGTGAAGTCGAAAGTAAAGGTGATGTCTTCCATTGAATCGCCATTATTGTCTACATGTATTTCGTAACGCCCCGAAGTCTCGAGGTCGAAGTAGTTCGGACCACCGCATGGCTCCTGCAAGGGATAATAATTCGCGATCAGGGTGACATAGTTTTCACGGCCGGGTTCATAGCTGCGGAACATGTACAGGTCGGTACCATCCAGTTTCGGCAGTGCTGTGATAAGTGGCGCTTCCCGGTGACTCGACGCATGGGTCAGGGCGGCGCTGCCCAAAACGACAGCGGCAATTGCGCCACTCAGGTAACGCTTTCGTAACAGTGATAGATTATTCATATCGACATCCTATGGGTAGAGTACTTAAAATTTTCAAATTAAGTGTTTACGTTCCAGAATTACAAGTTAAGCAGAAAGCAACTTGAAACCGGGAAATTACTTGATCAGATAGGGAACGTATGTGCGTTATTACGCATTGAAATGCAAACGTAATAAAAATGGAACGCGAACCACAGATCAGGCATTATTAGCGCCCTGAGCGCTGACACCTGAAGCTTATTCACATACACCAGCTGCGATAATAACTTGCAAGTTCCAGGGCCTTACCATGCTAAGGTAAGAAGAATATCGGCACGCTCTCAATTCTGGAGAAAGGGTAGATGACTATTGACATTCTCGACGCACTTGCACAGCTCATTGAGCATAAACGCGATGCCTTACTTGCTTCGTGGCGGGAGCAAGTCCGGGCACTTCCCGCAGCGCGGTATCTGGACGCGCCGACACTCAACGATCACGTCCCGCTTCTGCTGGAAGAGCTTGTAATCGCGCTGTGAGCCGGGTCGGACGAGACGATAGCCCACGCCCTTATCGACGGCAGTTCGCCCGCCCACGGCTTGCAGCGGGTCAAAGACGCATTCAACATCGAAGAGGTCGTTGCCGAGTACAACATCCTGCGTGGCTGTATCCACGACCTGGCCGAGCTAAACGGTTTGAGCATGCAGGGCATGCCGTTCCAGGTCCTCAACCGTGTCCTGAACGGAGCGATCGGGTCGGCCGTGCGTTCGTTCGCTATTCAGAAGGCACTCGAAGTTCAGCACCGCCGAGAGGAGTATCTGGCATTCGTGGCCCACGACCTTCGCACGCCACTGAGCGCCATTTCACTAACCGCGCGGCTGCTCGAAATGCTCCTTACGAGAAGCCGCTCCGAAACGCCGGAGATGAGTCAGAAGTTCAAGACCCTCAACCGGAACGTGCAGCACCTTCAGGATTTAGTCGGGAAGGTGCTTCAGGAGAACATGAACCTGGAGACCGAGGTTGGCGTCAAGTTGGAGCGCCGACGATTTGACTTGTGGCCATTGGTTGAAGCCCTTATTCACGATCTCCACCCGGTAGCCGGGACAGACTCGACACTGATGATCAACCTGATTCCGGAGGACTTCGTTGTCTACGCCGATGCCAGCTTGGTGCGACGTGTGTTCCAGAACCTGATCGCTAACGCGATCTCCTACACCCCGCGCGGAGAAGTCGTCATCGGGGCGAGCATGACGGGCGAGGGTGGCGCCGAGTGTTTCGTGAGCGACAATGGCGAGGGCATAGCGGAGGATCGCCTCCGCACCGTGTTCGACACGCACGAGACGGACCCCGAACGGCAGAACGGCCTGGGCCTTGGTCTGGCCATCGTCAAGACTTTCGTCGAGGCTCACGAAGGGGTGGTGACCGTGGAGAGCGAGCTCGGCGTCGGCTCGATATTTCGGTTTATACTTCCCGGACAACACAGTTAGCGACAGACTGTTGGAGTCGGGCTTCGCGTCATATCTCTCAAGACTCGGGTCAGGGTTTGCCCCAAACCTCCTCAAGCCGTGCATCCCGTCCGCAGTTCCAGCGGTAGAACCGGTACTGAATGGAGTGCTCCTGATAGTAATCCTGATGATAATTCTCGGCTGGATAAAATGCACTGGCTTCGACTACTTCAGTAACAATGGGCGCGGCCAGTCCAGCATTGGCTTCCAGCTCGGCTTTTGAGGCTGTTGCCAGGCGTTTCTGTTCATCATTATGGAAAAAGACGGCACTGCGATACTGACTGCCCCGGTCACAGAACTGACCACCGGCATCCAGTGGGTCAATATTCTTCCAGAAAACCTCAAGCAGTTTTTCATAGCTGACTTTGGAAGGATCATAAACAATCTGCACAGCCTCGGTATGTCCGGTGCCGCCGGCAGACACCTGCTCATAGCTCGGGGTGGCAACGTGGCCTCCGGTATAGCCCGAGGTGGTCGAGATGACCCCTTCCAGCTTGTCGTAAGGCGGTTCCATGCACCAGAAACAACCGCCTGCAAAGGTTGCGGTAGCCGTTTGTTGGCCAACGACCAGGGTGCTGAGCAGCAGGGTGACTATTGCGGATACCAGTTTGATTGCGCGCATTGTTGTACCTCCTGAGTACAGTTTCCCATACAAACAGACCGCCAAAGCCGTTAACTTCAATTCAGGCCCGGATGGCGGTCAGTAAAGCAGCTGCCGTTGGTAATCTGCTTCAAAGTCAGGGCGCCACTCCCAGCCTGGCGAGCAATTCCATCATGGCTCGCGGGTCCACCGGCTTGACCATGTGGTGATCGAAGCCGGCGGCCTGCGAGCGGCGGCGGTCGTCTTCCTGTCCCCATCCGGTCACCGCAATCAGGACGACACTCTGGCCTCCGGTCTGCTCGCGGATGCGGCGG
>JBDNGQ010000091.1:0-1245 GCA_041689205.1 Pseudohongiellaceae bacterium
ACCGACTTGACCGTCCTGACGCCACGTGAATATACCTTAATTAACGCCTGCTCAATAAATGCTTCCGAATGACGTGATCCCATTGCTTCCTCCAAAATTTAAATAAAATTTAGAGGCGACAACTAGCCTGACACAGGGGGCTATCGGAGCGAGCGGCTGGCTGACATCAGCAACGGTAACTGACGGGGTGATAATCGCAACCGGTGCGGCTGGCGTTGGAAACCACACTTACATGTTGACACCTTCAATCTCTGTGCCGGTGCAATGGACTGAAGGAGGCAGCTGTCAAAGCGCAGGTTTATGTTGATAGCACCGTTTACATGATAGATATACTCCCATCCCGTCTTCCCAAACATCGTTTTACAGCGGCCTTGATTCATTTTTTGATCAGTTGCCTGATATTTTCTGCATTTGTCAGCACATTATTATTGATCTGGTATCCCGCACCTTATTTTGCTGCCTCCGGTGGCTGGCAGGGTCTCAGACTGGTCGCAGCCGTTGATCTTGCGCTCGGTCCCTTGCTGACTCTTATCCTATACAACACCAGCAAAAGCGGCAGAGAGCTGTTTACTGATTTAGCTATTGTAGCGATGATCCAGATATCGGCTCTGATATGGGGAATTATTGCGGTCTACGAACAGCGTCCGGTAGCGGCAGTTTTCTGGGGCGGGAGCTTTTACACCGTTCCGGCCGAGGCGCTGACCAATCAGGGTGAAGATCTCCAGCAGCTGAAAAGCTTTACAGGGACTGGAAAAGGACCCGTTTATGTCTACGCGCAACCGCCAGTATCAGCACTAGAGCATGAACTAATGCTGCAGGAAATGAGCGAGAAGAGGGTGCCGCCGCATGAGCAGCCACAACGCTATCGCGTGCTGGAGGATCACTTTGCAGAACTGCAGCGAGCCAGTGTCAACATCACCGAGATCATCAGCAATAATGAAACCATGGGGGAACGGCTTACCGAGATTCTGCAAGCAACTTCAACAACAATCGAGGATAATTACTACGTCTCTCTGGTTTCCAGATATCGCAATATCGTGTTGGTATTCAGCAGGCAGAATCAGTTAATTGGAATGCTGAATGCGCCTCTTAAAGACGGTCCGCAGTAAGTCTGCATCCAGTTGCCAAAATTAAACAGGTAGTTTAAGGTACAGCCCTCATCGAATACTGGTGCTCAGTTACGAGTTTAGTTAAGTGTTCAGTCAGCGTTCAGGATGAGCTGCTAAGATGATTTCAGCATCAATC
>JBDNGQ010000092.1:0-9761 GCA_041689205.1 Pseudohongiellaceae bacterium
GTCCCAGATTCTTCTGGGAGGAGCGCCATTTACCGCCGCCAGGCCTGCCGACGCCATAGGATAAAACTGATTCGCTTCAACCCCGTTCTCGGTGAAGAAGGACTCAATACCAGGCACCTGCGCCTCGGTCACATTCATTAGAAAGTGATTGGGGGTGTTTTCCGGTAATTGCGCCTGCCAGTCCGCAACCAGATCAGTGCGCAGCAGCGCCAGTGTCAGCAGCGACATAATCGTCAATGAGAACACCATAATCTGCAGTACGCTCTGCTTGCGGCGACGACGGGTTGCAGACATGGCCAGCTTCCACGCGCTGCCGGCATGCATGCCTACAGCCGTGGTGGAGCGCAGTACGGTCCAGGATAACAGTGACAGCACAAATCCGGTACCAGCTACTGCCAGAACCAGGAAACTGGTCAGCACCAGGTTCTGGCTGTACCAGAGTACCAGCATCACTGCACCACCAATACCGAACAAGTATGGCACTTTGGCGCTCAGGGACTGATTATCCGTATCCTTACGCAACACCCGCAGCGGTGAGGTGTTTTTAAGCGCCAGCAGCGGGGGTAACGCGAAGGAGAGCAGACAGATAAAGGCTGTCATTGCACCGATTACATAGGGAGTAAAACTGGCCGCTGGCAGGGTGATCGGAATTACCGAACTGAGCGTCTGCAGAATGATCTGGTGAACGGCCCAGCCCAGGAAGGAGCCGATGATAATCGCAATGGCTACCAGGAATAGCTGGATAAACATATAAATAGCAGCAATCTGTGTCGAGTTGCAGCCCAGGGTTTTGAGAATGGCCGCGTAATCAAAATGGCGTTCACTGTAGCGCCTTGCCGTCAGCGCAATGGCGACACCGGCCAGCAGCACTGCAAACAGACTACCCAGCATCAAAAAGCTTTCTGCCCGGCTCAGTGCATCGGCAATTTCCTGGCTTTCTTCGCGGACGTCGCGAATTCTGTAACGGCCATCGGCCTGCTCTTCCAACCATTCGGTATAGGTTTCCAGTTGGCGCTGCTCACCGGCAAACAGATAGCGATAGCTGACCCGGCTGCCCAGCTGAATCACATTGGTAGCGGGCACATCAGCCAGATTCAACATCAGCCGCGGACCGGCGTTCTCCAACATACCACCCTGCTGACGGTCGGGCTCCTGAACGATGACGCGGCTTACCGTGAACTCTGCTTCGCCGACATAAATGCTGTCACCGATACCAATATCAAGACTCGGGAGTACCCGTGACTCAACCCAGACTTCGCCCACCGCAGGGCCGCCTGCAATCGGCGCGCCTGCTGTGTAGGGCTGGTCTGCTACCACCAGATTCCCGCGCAAGGGATAGGCATCACTGACTGCCTTCGCA
Source organism: Pseudohongiellaceae bacterium (assembly GCA_041689205.1). Lineage (GTDB taxonomy): Bacteria > Pseudomonadota > Gammaproteobacteria > Pseudomonadales > Pseudohongiellaceae > JAVVEG01. The sequence goes on from JBDNGQ010000092.1 coordinate 1,361, forward strand.
GAGACCAGCAGATTGCCATTATCGGAGAATGCCATGGAGGTAAAGGAAAGTATTTCTGCAGTGCGCAGGCCCAGGGATCTGGCTTGCTCAATCAGCTCCGGTTCGACTTCCTGTCGGGCACTCATCACCCGGTCGGCGGCCAGAATATTGGCTGATTCCAGCAGCAGCGCCTGCTGCAGTCGATCCGTAAACAGCGCAATGCCAGTGACTGAGGTGACGGCCATGATCAGCGCCAGCAACAGCAGACGCAATTCCCCGCCGCGCCAGTCGCGCCACAGCAAACGCAAGGCCAGACGCATTAAGGTACTCCAAAACACGGGCTGTGCATCGATTATTTTAGGCATGAGCAACTGCCTCGGCGAAGGCCGGGTTAACTTCATCGGCTACTTTTTCTCCAGCGATCAACCTGATGGTGCGGTGGCATTTATGCGCCAGTCGCTCGTCATGAGTGACCAGCACCAGAGTGGTGCCATATTCTTTATTCAGGGTAAACAGCAGATCAATGACTTTGGCGCCGGTGGCCGTATCCAGGTTGCCGGTAGGCTCATCGGCAAACAGGATGCGCGCTTCGGACGCGAAGGCACGGGCGATAGCGACGCGTTGCTGCTCGCCGCCGGACAGCTGATTGGGATAATGGTGACCGCGCTCGTTGAGCCCCACCCGCTCCAGCAGCACACGGGCTTTCTGACGGGCATCCCGATCATTTTTCAGCTCAATGGGCAGCATCACATTTTCCAGCGCGGTCAGGCTGGGCAGCAACTGGAAAGATTGAAACACGAATCCGACAAATTGACCGCGCAGCTGTGCACGCTGTTCCTCATCAAGTTCGCTGAGGTTGTGGCCATGCAAAATCACCGCACCTGACGTTGCGCTGTCCAGACCGGCCATCAAACCCAGCAGTGTTGATTTTCCAGAACCGGAAGCGCCCACGATAGCGACTGTTTCAGCTTCGCTTATAGACAATGAAATATTATCAAGAATGGTCAATTCACCTTCACTGGTGACCACGCGTTTTGTCAGATTTTCCGTACTTATCATCAGCTCAAATCCTACGCCAGGGAAGTTACTGCCGGGGTGGCAATTCCTCTTACATGTTGAACAATCAGCCTGCAGGCATTACATTGGTGCCTGTTGGTGCCTGATTATCTTGTACACAAAAAATCCCTGCGCACCGGTCTACTGCAGGGATTCGCTCTTGAAGCCATGGCTTCCGGACCGGCTTCTTTCCTCGTAAATTGGCATTGTATCGGCTTATGAACCATAAATCTCACATCAGGTCCCTGTCTACCGCGCTATATGTCGCGCTGATCTCATTGTCACTTTTATTCGGTTGCAGCCCCGCCTCATCTGCTGGCGGCGCAACCGCAGACAGCACTCAAATCGCTGTCGATCCGATCCGCGACAATCACAGTGCTGCCAGCAAAAGATCTTCCGAATTCGACGAAAGTGCTCTGATCCACAGTACTTACGACGAAAATCCTGTGATAGATCAGCAAACGCGCCAAAACAATTCAACGCCAGGCGCATCGACAGAAAAAAGCATCCTCATCTTTGGCGACAGTCTAAGCGCCGCGTACCGCATGGATGAAAACCAGGGTTGGGTCGCACTTTTATCCAATCGCATTGAACATAAACAGCTGCCCTACGAAGTGATCAATGCCAGCGTCAGTGGCGAGACCACAACCGGCGGCCTGGCCCGTCTGCCTGCAGTGCTGGCGGCGAATGCGCCGGAGATCGTGCTATTGGAGCTGGGTGGTAATGATGGTTTGCGCGGCATGCCGGTAAGCAGCATCCGTGACAATCTGCTGCAGATGATTGAATTGATCGAAGCCAGCGGCGCCACCGCGGTGCTGGCTGGCATTCAGATTCCCCCTAACTACGGTCCGCGTTATACCGAGCCCTTCACGCGCTTGTTCGAAGAGATTGCTGCAGAGCGAGAACTGGTATTTATTCCTTTCCTGATTGATGGAATACCGCAGGATCCGGAGCTGATGCAGGACGATGGCATTCACCCGCGAGCTGAAGCGCAGACGCTGGTGCTGAATAATGTCTGGCCCTTCCTTGAGGATCTGCTTCAACAGCGCTAAGGGCTTAAGAGATAGGGCTTAAGAAATAGTGGGTTAAGAGATCGGGTTTTAAGCAGCAGGTCTGTCAGGCAGCCGCCACTGCCGTCTTCCGCCGGTCCGACATGGACAGCAACATACCGGCAGAAGCCAGATTACACAGCGCCATCAACAGAAACGCATTATCGTAGTTGCCAAACTCGTCATAGTGCCAGGCCGCCAGCACAGGTCCCGCAGCGGACATCGCAAAGGTGAAAGGCAGTGCGGTACTGCGCACTGCGCCCAGATAACGTCGACCGAAAAAAGAAGCCCAGATAACTTCCTGCAAGGGAATCAGGCCACCCCAGCCCAGCCCCATCAGCAGGAATCCCGCATACGCCAGCATATTCAGCTGCGCCCGCACACTGAACACAATGACAATAACCGCGACGCCGGTTATCGCTGCGCCAATAGCGGCCAGAATCCTGGAGTTGTAGCGGTCAATAAAGACGCCCCATACCGGCTTGCTCAAAAACGCTGGAATCGATGCCAGGGAAATCATCGAAGCCGCTACCAGACGCGGATAACCGGCATCGGTCATGAACGGAATGGTCTGCAGCAGCATGACCGTAATAGAAATCTGAAACAGCCCGAATGCCAGCACCAGGGAATAGAACCGGCCGGTGCGCATGGCCTGAGCGCGGGTCATCGAATTGATGTAATCCAGGCGCGCCGCTGCACCTTCATCGGAATTCACCTGATCTGCAGTTTTGCCATCCGGAAACAAGGCGTAATCTTCCGGACTGCGTCTTACCACCAGTGCTGCTGGAAAGATCAGCACTGCTGCGCCTACGCCCAGTACATGCCAGGCGCTGCGCCAGCCCAGCGTGTCGACCAGCCAGGTTGAAACCGGCGGTAGCAGAATACCGGCCAGTGATACCCCCATAGCGGCCAACGCCACCGCACGCCCTCTGCGCTCTACAAACCATTTGCCCAGCGTTACATTAACCACCAGATTCCCGATCATACCGGCACCCATGGTCAGGATTACGCCATTGACCAGCACCCACTGACTCAAGGTTTGCACGCTGCCCAGCATGAATACGGACACCGAAAGGATGACCATGCCAACAAGAATGAAGGGGCGTCCGCCATAACGATCAATAGAGGAGCCAATGGCGAAACCGGTAAATGCAGCAACCATCTGACCAATTGAGCGCGCCGACGTGAACTCAGCACGGGTCCAGCCAAATTCATCGCTCATGGGAATCATGAAAGCGCCCACCACATAGTTCTGCATGCCGATGGCGACGAATTGCGTGACGAAGGCCGCCAGCACAATCCAGTAACCATAGAAAACCGGGCTTCGGTGAGTGTTCTCAGGAGAATTTCTATGCGGGTTTATAAGCGACAAAACACGGACCTTTCGGGCTTCCCAGGTGACGGCATTCTACTCCAGGAAACGGGTCAGGGCTATGTTACAGCTCTGACCCTTGCAGTCTTGTTCAAGCCAGTGCAATCACCACCGATAGCTTGTTATCGGTGCTCTGAACTGCTCTCGTCGATCCGGCTGCCATTCACGGCGTCCAGGGGGCGGTGCGTAAGCACGATGATCATTGTGCGTGTGCTGAATGCTTTGTGCATACAGATAAGAATTACTAAGCGACTCGAAGGCTCTGTTCAGTTCACGGTAACTTCTGCTCAGCCTGGAACCATGACCGTGGTTATAGTCGAGGCTGGCATAATAGCTGCGCTCGAAACGATAATAATATTTAACCAGCTCTTCGTAGCGATCCTGCACTTTCGAGCTGCGGGGGTCTGCAGAAATTGCGCTGATATGAAACCTGTAGGCTTCGCGACTGAACTTTCTGGCATAGTCATGCAGGGTACTTTTTTCACCATAACGTTTCATCTCCGCGGCAAATTCTACACTGGCAGTATGCAGGCGGGCCGAGTCTCTGGTGTAGTCGCTGCGGGTGTCTCTGGCACCACGCCGGTCAAAGTCAGGGGACAGCGCATTTGCATGATTTCCGGCATGCACTCTGGAGGGATTTCTGTCCGCAGCAAATGCACTGACAGAGATCACACTGGCTATAAACATCACTGTTAATATTTTCATATTCCTCACTCCTTTTTTGCCTGACCTCACATGGTGAAGCCGGCTTTGCAAGCTTCATTCAGGATGAAAATCATCATCCAACGCTTGTGAGTATAGAGAGCGGAAATGAACTGCACCTGAACAGGCTGGCAGCATTAATCAGAGGATAAATCCGGGTTCAACCGCCGGTAATCTGCAGGTATTTTTTGATCACTTTTTCCATACCCTGCTCAAGCGACTCCACGATCAGCGCATGCCCAATCGATACTTCCAGAATTCCGGGAATCTGTAGAAAGTGCGGAAGATTATCAAGATTCAGATCATGCCCGGCATTTACACCAACCCCCAGTTGCGCAGCACGCAGCGCCGTAGCCCGGTACTTCTCCAGCACTGCAGACTCGTTTGCGGTAGCGAACGCCCGCGCATAATCCTCAGTGTACAACTCGATACGGTCTGCGCCTGCGTCTCTGGCCGCAGCAACTGCATCCGGCACTGGATCAAGAAACAGACTGCTGCGGATGCCCTGTGCGCGCAGCCGTGCCGTAACCGTTTTCAGCAAGACAAGATTCGCTGGCACATCCCAGCCATGGTCTGAAGTCAATTGATCAGGTGCATCCGGCACCAGCGTGCATTGTGCTGGCTGCACCTCGCTGACCAGCGCCAGGAAATCCTCAGAAGGATAGCCTTCCATATTGAATTCAACATCGCCATAGTTACCCACATTGCCGCGCAGCAGCTCAGTAATATTACGCACGTCCTGGCGGGTGACATGACGCTCATCCTGGCGTGGATGAACCGTAATACCTTTGACCCCCAGCGCAATTATTTTTCTGACAAAATAAAGCAGATCAGGATAGTTACTGCCGCGGGAATTGCGCAGCAAAGCCAGCTTGTTGACATTGACGCTTAATGTAGTGGTAGTTTTTGCGTTCATGAATTTATTCCGACGGGCTTAAAAAATCGCTGACGAGATGATAAAAAGTCTGTGGTTTTTCCGCGTGCAGCCAATGTCCTGTCTGCATGATTATTTTCAATCCGGCCTGAGGAAATTTTTTGGCAATTTCCTGTTGATGATCTTCAGTTATGTAATTAGACAAGGCCCCTTTTATAAACAATACGGGTTTGTCAAAAATCCCATCGCCCGCAGGCGCAGCGCGCAACTGCAGATAACTCTTTGCCAGCACCGGCAGGTTGATGCGCCAGTGAAACCTGCCGTCCTGAGCCCGCACCAGATTAGTCAGCAAAAACTGGCGTACCACTTCGTCGTCAACATGTTCGGCAAGCATTTTATCCGCTTGCGTGCGCGACGTTATCTGCTGCAGATCAATCGCCTGAAGGCCATCAAAGACCTTATCGTGCTCACTGGCATAGTTAACCGGGGCAATATCGGCCACAACCAGTTTATCGACCCGCTGCGGATGCTCCAGCGCCAACTGCATGGCGACTTTGCCACCCATAGAATGACCCAGCAAATGTGCACTGCCGATCTTATGTGCATCCATGAACTCAATCACATCCATGGCCATGACCGGATAGTCCATCTGCTCGGCATGCGGCGAAGCACCATGATTACGTAAATCCAGTGCATACACAGCATACTGCTCACTCAGCTTATTGCTGTGCCAGTTCCAGTTGCTGATACTGCCGAACAGTCCATGCAGTATCAGCAGTGGATGACCGACAGTAGAATACTGCCGGTAGTTCAGTTTCATTTCAGAGATTTTCCTGCAGCCAGTGAATTGCATCATCATGATGTGTTTTGGTTTTCACTTTATCCATAATGTGACGCAACACCCCTTTCTTATCGATGATAAAAGTATTACGCAGCACACCGGTGTACTCACGACCCATGAATTTCTTAAGCCCCCAGCTGCCGTACATTTCAGCTACGGTATGCTCGGTATCGGAGAGCAGAGTGAAGTTCAGCTTATCGCGCTGTACAAATTTCTGCAGACTTTTTACGGGATCGGGACTCACTGCCAGCACGACAGCGTCAAGTTTCTCCAGCTCCGCCTGACTATCGCGCAGACCGCAGGCCTGCACTGTGCAGCCAGGAGTCATCGCCTTTGGGTAGAAATACAGAATGATGTTTTTACCTTTAAAATCACTCAGGGACACGTTGTTCTGATGCTGATCTTTAAGGTTGAATTCCGGTGCGGGTTTGCCAATTGCTGGATAAGTCATGCTGCTACTCCTGTTGATTTCTGACCTGGGTGCCGATCCTGATCCCGGTGCGGCGGCTAAGCTGATTGTTGCGCTCGCATCTGATTGTAGCGGCCGCGTCTGATTTTGGAGACCAGGCCGGATCAGGCAGACTGCGCCGGATTATAAGTCACGCTCATGGCTCAGTCATGAAGTTTTCCGATAATCATCACTTTAGCGGGCTGCGCATAATCAAGAGTATGGTAGTATTTTTTCATGTCTTATTCCGCCAGATCCATAGTCGTATTGACCGGTGCCGGGGTTTCTGCTGAATCCGGCATTAACACCTTCCGCGCTGCTGACGGCTTATGGGAAAATCATCGCCTTGAAGAAGTTGCCACGCCTGAAGGCTTCGAGCGCAATCCACAACTGGTGCATCATTTTTACAATGAACGACGGCGCCTGCTGCTGGACAAGAGTATTCAGCCCAATCCGGCGCATCTGGCGCTGGCGCAATTTGAGCAGGAGTTTACGGCGGGGTGCCGAGGTCAGTTTCTGCTGATTACTCAGAACATCGACAATCTGCATGAACGCGCGGGCAGCAGCAATGTGCTGCATATGCACGGCGAACTGTTGAAAATGCGTTGTCAGCACAGTCACATGGTCTTCGATATCAACACCGATCTTAGCTGTGACAGTGAATGTCGATGCTGCCTGACCATGGGCAATCTGCGTCCGCATGTGGTCTGGTTTGGAGAGATGCCTCTGTATATACCGCAGATAAATCGGGCGCTGGAGAATTGCGACCTGTTCATCGCCATCGGCACCTCAGGCAATGTCTACCCGGCAGCAGGTTTTTATCAGATTGCCAAAAGCCGCAGTGCCCATACCGTCGAGATCAATCTCGAAAAGACCGGTTCAGACTTCGATGAACACATCTACGGACCAGCCTCCAGGGCAGTGCCCGAGTTCCTGGATGGTCTGTTGGAAGGTGCCAGGGCTCAGCTCAGCAGAGCTTTCAACTCGACTGGGAAATAGGGTCTGCCGCGACTGTTTACCGCCGTGGTCGTAATCGTGGCTGACAACATCAACTGCTGAGTGCCTGATTTTATGATGGTTTGTTCGAACACCAGCCGGACTGGAGAGTGCAGAACAGGCACTACCGTCACTAAAAATTCATCACCACTGCGCAGCGATTTTTTAAACTGCAGATCGGCGCGCACCACCACGACAATAATTCCCTGCTCAGTCAAACTGGCAAAATCCAGACCTCGGGATTTCAGGAACTCATGGCGGGCGTGTTCCAGATAGTTCTGATACACCGCATTGTTCACCACACCCTGCATATCGCACTCATAGTCACGTACCGCCATCGCCAGTTGAAACACCTGTCATCTCCTCATTTATAAAGCGCTACCCGTCAGAGTGTGTCGAGATTCGGCATGATACAGCGCCACGCGAGTGTCCGCACAGAAAGGCCCAGCAAAAACTGCTACGGTATTCCTTTAAGGAGAATAATCATGGCCCTCAAACTACACACCATCATCTGCAGTACCCGTCCTGGCCGGGTCGGCGACTCGGTTGCCAATTGGTTTCATAGTGTCGCCACTGAGCATGCTGATTTCGATGCTGATCTGATTGATCTGCTTGATTTCAATCTGCCGGTGTTCGATGAACCGAATCATCCCGCGCTGCAAAAATATCAGCACGCACACACCAAAGCATGGGCCTCCAGCGTCGATTCAGCCGATGCCTATGTATTTGTGACACCTGAATACAATTTCGGGCCACCGCCCTCCTTGTTAAATGCTTTGAATTATCTTTATCTGGAATGGAATTATAAACCTGCAGGTATCGTCAGTTATGGTGGCATCTCGGGTGGGCTGCGTTCTGCGCAAATGATCAAGCTGACGCTGACCACGCTGAAAATAGTGCCCTTGTACGAGGGCGTCACTGTGTTATCGCGAGCTCGCGATAACTCGGGTAATCAGCAGAACCCAATAATGTGAAGGAGAGTCAGCGAGGCATAGTCTGATTGAGATCGAGGGTCGTTTTGCTGCGCATTATTTGGTGCGTACATTCTTTGGATGGGACTCATCCCATCCAAGGAGAAACGCCA
>JBDNGQ010000093.1:0-15329 GCA_041689205.1 Pseudohongiellaceae bacterium
AGAGGTCAGACGGGCCATAGACAGTTTGAACAAGCGACCGAGAAAACTTCTTGGATACAAGACGCCGGCGTTCTTGATGAAGGAAACAATGGCGGCTCTAGCCGCTTAACTGGTTATGCACTTGGGGTTTGAATCCAAGTGTACTTTCTTGACAGCGAAAAACTTTTTATCGTTATCCGCAACAACCTATGGGCTTGGCTGGGTATCAGTATTTTCTACTCGGTGCTCTCGGTTTATCCGCAGGAGGTCATTTACCGGCATTTCTTTATCCATCGATACGCAGTGTTGTTTAGCAGTCCACGCGTGTTATTGCTTGTCAATGCTGCGCTTTTTGCTTTTGCACACATTATTTTTTTAAACGTGCTGGTGTTGTTGCTCACCTTTATCGGCGGCATATTGTTTGGTTTGACCTATCAAAAAAGCCAATCTCTGTTCCTCACCAGTTTTGAACATGCGCTTTACGGCGTCTGGATATTTACACTGGGAATGGGGGAGATGCTGGCCTTTCCGATGCTTAATTCAAACAACCTGCTCTGATATTGAGAATATGCAACAGAGGCTCCCTGACCCATTTTAAAAAATGGAACCATTCAATGAACGACTCCCTTTTGTTCAATCAGCGTGGGTGCGCAGAAGCGTACATTGAATGATTGTGTTTTATGAAGTCATTCATCTCACGAAATATCCTGCAAACCCAAAGCCAGCTGTGGTCTGGAGGCCATAATCTAACGCGTGGGCGCACGGTGCAGCAGCACCAGTGCCACTAGAATACAGGCAGCACCCCACAGGCACAGAGCGTTAAGAACACTGGCATCGCCTGTCGCTAAAGACAGTAGCAGTAGCGGAGTTAAAACATAGGCGGCGTCATAGCCCGCTATTGTTGCCGATGGCGGCGCAGCCCGGATATGTGCCCATTGCGTCATCGCGAAGGCCATTATTGCGCCAATGAAGCTGATAGCAAATAATTGTATGCCTGCAGCGGTGGATGGCAGCCAGGCGGCTGCCCCCAGATCTGACTGTGCAATTCCTTTAAACACGGAATCAAGCGCTAGAAACGCGCCACCCAAAGCTCCGAACAATATGCCCTGCGGCAGCCATGCATAACGTCGAGTTAACAAGGCGAGAGGTAGCACTATTAACAGCAGTGTCATCGCAAACCACCACATCGGCATGGTATTGAGTTCGTGCATTGGTTGTGCATCCAGCGTAATGGAACCCAGCGCCAACAAGGCTGCTCCGACAGTGAGCAGCACTGCTCCTGCAAGGTCCCGTCGGCGAAGCGTCATCCCAAGTTTTATGCAGGAAAACCACAATAAAGCCAGCAGCCCGATGGCATAAATGGAGGTGTATAGAATAGTGGAACCAAAACGATTGGCAATAACCACCCACAGAGGTGCGGAGAAATTCAACAGCATACCCGTCAGGTATAGCAAGCGCGAGTTCCGTGACAGGATGGCCTGTTGTTGACGTAGTATCCCCAGACGCATTAAGCCTTGAGACAAATGCACGACCACCGAGCCAAGTACGCCAAACAACAGAGCGATCAAATATCCGTCAGACATCGTCAGTCATTATTCCAGTCGCTGTGAAATCCGGTTGAAAGCTGGTTTGCTCCGGGCGTTCAAGGGACCAGCGCCAGGTCCAGTTGAAGGGGTGAATCAGGGTGGTGCTGCCTGCGCTGTTTTTCAGTGGCAAGGCAGCATCATGCCAGCGAAAAACCCCGCCTTTCATGTTGGCGGGAGGAGAGAGACTGGACTGTGTCGCAAGCAATTGGTCTTTGACTTGCTGAGCCAGTTCGGAAGATCGACGGCCTGTCGAGCAATAAAAAACTACATCAGATCCGGCTAATTTATCAGCGTATTGCTCAATAAACTCCTTAACGTCGGTATCGGGTGAAATCCAGATCGCCTCTGGCAGATGACCAACCGCATACTCATTCGGTTCTCTTACATCGAATAGTATCAGCGGCCGCGGGCTGGTTTTGGCATCAATACGCTCGGCTATCTGTTGATAAGGAATCTGTTCGATGCCGCTGCCTTCGAGTTTCGCTTCTATCCGACTGAGTCGGTCCTGAGCAAGGATAGATGAGGAAGCGAGCAGCAGCACTAAGGCTGCAATAAGGCGTGGAAACAACTTGGCTGGGATTATGAACATATCCCTTAGAGCATTGCATGCCCTTGATCGTTACAAAATAACTGATCAAATTTACTTGACGAAACGCAGGAATAGGCGCAAAAACACGAAAGTGAGCTTTCATTTTATTACATACAGAGTCCGATCATGAACATTCGTTCCTATGCTTTGTTACTTGCCGCCGCTTACTTTCCTGCAGCGATTTTCGCCCAGCCAGTAGAAACCTGGCAGGTGCCGAAAACTGAACACAATCAACCCGACCTGCAGGGAGTCTGGAGTACCCGATTCAATACCATGCTGGAGCGCCCGCCAGGCCTGCCGCTGGTGCTGTCTCCCGAGCAGGCGTCTGGGTTCGCTCAGGCCGTCGCCCAGGGAGCCCCAGATAATACTGACCCTGATATTGATAATTTTGGCTCCCCGGTGCTGGCTATGGTTAAAGGCGAATATCGCAGCTCTGTGATTGTTTATCCGGAGAATGGTGTACTGCCTTACAATGAACTCGGCACTGAAATGTCCGCCTACGGGTACTTCAAAGACAGTTTTGATTTCGATCACCCCGAGCAGCGGCCAGGTGTGGAACGCTGTATCGAGAGTTGGGGTTCTCCGCCAATGCGCGCGTTTACCTACCAGTTGTTTCATGGGATTGTGCAGACCCCGGAAAAAATTGCGATAGTCAGTGAGGAAAGCGTTCCTCTGCGTGTCATCCATATGGACGGACAAAGCCGGCCAGATGCGATCAGAACCTTTGAAGGGCACTCCGTCGGCCGCTGGGACGGCGATACGCTGGTGGTGGAAACTACGCATTACAGCGGGAATAATCCGGCTCGTGCCACCTTGAGCAGGCCAATGCTGATCAGTGATGAGGCCCGCGTGACCGAACGCTTTACCCGGGTGTCTGAAAATGAGTTGAATTATCAGTACACCGTTGAGGATCCAGTTTATTACACGGAGCCCTGGCGTGGTGAATTCTCGTTTACCCGGGATGAACTTGGGCATATTTTTGAATATGCATGCCATGAAGGCAATTACAGTATGACCGGGGCGCTCGCTGGTGCGCGGGTTCAGGAAGCAGAGGCACTGGAAGCAGAGGCACTGGAAGCACAGGCACAGAATGAAGTCAGGAACTGATACTCATTTTATTAACTATGTACTTTCGGGTCACCAGCAAAACTGATATACATCTTGGCGTTGAGAAGTTAAATCTGCAATCTGAGTTAGCACAGGGGCTGCTGTGGGGAATCTACTTAATCGGATTTTTGCTGGTCTTATTGGCGACCTTCGTAATCAGCCATTTTGACCTGTTTGGCCTGCGCCAGGTGTGGCTTAATCTGAAGAAGCAGACGTATACAGCGACAAATTTTAGAATTACTTATTTTTATAAATTTGTGCGTCATCCCCTGTATGTGGGTTTTATTCTTGCATTCTGGGCAACTCCGAATATGACCGTAGGACACCTGCTGTTTGCGATCGGTATGACAGCCTATATGCTGATTGGCATACGCTATGAGGAACGTGATCTTGTGCAGTTCCTCGGTTTACCAGCCCGCTGTTGAACCCTGCTCCAGTTCGAGTACTAAGCGCAAACAGAATCCATGCATCAATTGGCCTTCTCCAGTTCATCAATCAAGTCCTCCATTTCGGTAATTTCTCTGAGCTGCGCCGCGATGATCTCATCAGCGAGCTCGCGTACCCTCGGGTCGGAAATCTGCGCGCGTCGGCTGGTCAGAATCGCAATAGAGTGATGTGGCACCATCGCTTTCATATAATCCACGTCGTCTATCGTTGCCTGGCTGCGGACCAGCCACAGAGCCAGAGCAAAAACGACAATGCTGCCGCCGAAAATGCTGACATTGATCATCGTATTTTTGTACATATTCAACATGAAGCTGAGCATTATTATCGCCATCACTGAGCCCATTACCAACGCCATCCAGGCGCGCGTCTCGCTCCAGCTCACATGCTCCAGCACATAAGTATTCAGGTACATCAGCACGAACATCGCTAGAGTTGAGGTAACTATCATCGCGGCAAAACGCCAGTAGGACATCTGCATGCTTACCTCCGTGAATAGCTCTGAGCGCAAATAAGTACATCATGGTTGAAAAGAAACTAGCGGATATTTTATTGCTTGTCTGTGGGCTATAACGCCTTCTCAATTAAAAGCAGATACAGGCTCCTTCGGTAATTCACTGGAAAGAATGGCATAGCCATAGCTGTCCGTTTCAGCCAGAATAGTCTCCACTATGTCAAAGTCCCCCACACATGAGAGATTCGCAATGACTGACGCCACATATTCGCCACCGAAAATCTGGAAATGGGAAACTGCAAGCGGCGGTGCCTTCGCTAAAATTAATCGGCCTATTGCCGGCGCCACCCATGAAAAAACACTGCCGGTGGGCAGACATCCTATGCAGCTTTACTCACTGGGCACACCGAATGGCGTCAAAGTGACCGTGATGCTTGAGGAACTGCTGGCACTGGGCATTGAAGGTGCGGAATATGATGCGCACTTGATAAATATAGGTGAAGGAGAGCAGTTCAGCAGCGGGTTTGTGCAGATCAATCCGAATTCCAAAATTCCAGCCTTGCTGGATACAAGCACCAATCCGGTAACCCGTGTTTTTGAATCAGGCGCTATTCTGCTGTACCTGGCAGAAAAATTTGGTGAATTTTTGCCGACTAATGGGGCTGAGCGGGCGGAGTGTCTGTCCTGGTTATTCTGGCAGATGGGTGCAGCGCCGATGCTCGGCGGCGGCTTTGGCCATTTTTATGCCTATGCGCCGGAAAAATACGAATACCCGATTAATCGCTACACGATGGAAGTTAAGCGTCAGCTTGATGTGCTGGACCGCCAGTTAGCCAGCAGACAGTTTATCGCCGGTGATACTTACACGATTGCCGATATGGCGATCTGGCCCTGGTATGGCGCTCTGGTTGTCAACAAAGTCTATGAGGCTGCGGAATTTCTTGAAGCCCATACCTATGAAAATGTTCTGCGCTGGACCGAAGCAATAGCGCAACGGCCTGCGGTCAAACGCGGGCGCATGGTCAACCGAACCTTTGGCAGCCCGGAAACGCAATTGCGGGAACGTCACGATGCCAGCGACTTCGAGACAAAGACTCAGGATAAAATCAAAACAGAACAGGGAAGCTGACAGTTCTCAGGAGATCATCAAGCATGACCTGCCTCAGGATGCAGACAACATCTGTTTAATCGCGCTTACTTTCCAGCTTTTGAATTTCTTCCCAAAGCGCTGCAGCCTCAGCCGTCAAAAAAGAATAATTGGTGATATCGCCACTTCTTTGCGCAAGCATTGCCTTTTCCAGCTTGGAATAGTAAGCCTTGCGCAGTTTATTGACAGGATCCGACTTGAACAGTGAAAACATATCATGACTCTCAAAATTGAATCTAAAGCCTTACTACGTACAATTGTCAGTTTTCGATCAATATAAATATTTTTTTCAGACCACCTGCGGGTTCGCTAGCCATCGCAACGCCACGTCGCGCGCAGCAGTAAGGTCTGAACAGTAAGTCAGTCTGCCACTGCTTTTGCGGATGCCTGCGCGACGCAGCTTAACAATGATGCGGGTGGAAAGACCGGTCAGGATCAGGGAGACATTGGCGCGATGCATTCCCCTGATCAAGGACTGCATCGCAACAATGGCGGTGCCATCAATACTGGGCACACCTTTCATATCGATGATGACGATTTTGACGCCAGCATCGACAACGTGCAGTAACCTGAGGGCTTCCTCGGCCGCACCGAAAAACAAAGGTCCATTAATGTCATAGAGGGCAACCTCAGCAGGCAGACCGGTGATGATGGGATGATTGCCAATATCAATGCGATCGGTGTGCGTTAACAGCGCCATGCGCCGGATAAACAGTACTGAGGCAAGACCAACACCTACGGCGACCGCAAGCACCATGTCGAACAGTACAGTCAGTCCGAAGCAGATCAGCAGTATAGCGACATCGCCTGCAGGTGCCGAACGCAGGGTATGAATGAAGTGCCTGGCCTCACTCATATTCCATGCCACTACAAACAATAAGGCGGCAAGGGCGGCCATTGGCACCAGACCCAGCAGTCCGGCGAATAAAACCACTGCCAGCAGCACGACGATGGCATGCACTACGGCAGCAATCGGTGAACGTGCACCGCTGCGAATATTGGTTGCCGTGCGTGCTATAGCGGCAGTGGCGGTGATGCCGCCAAACAAAGGTGCAACGATATTGCCGAGTCCCTGGCCGATTAACTCCGCATTGGGATCGTGGCGGGTTTGCGTTAAACCATCGGAGATCACTGCGCATAATAAGGATTCAATCGCGCCTAACACAGCGATTGCAAAGGCCGGACCGAGCAGCGCTCGGATAAGATCAAAATTGATAAGCAGAGGATTTCCATCAGGACCAGGCAAAGACCATGGGGCGATAAAACTCGGTGCAATCGGTGGAATACCAGTGCCACTCTCGCCACCAGACGTCCATGTAAAGCGCGATGCTATCGTTGCTATATCTGAGCCCGAACCGCTGAACCATTGGTTGACAGCCCAGGCAGCCACAGCGCCGGCTATCAATCCCATTAAGGGCGCGGGCACCGGAAACCGCAGGCGTGGCCACAATAATAAAACCGCCAGCGTGAATAAGCCAACGGCCAACTCAAACGGATTAACGCCGGGCAAGGCGGCAACTATCTGCCCCAGATTTTCTAGAAAATGTTCACCGGTCTCTGCAATCTCAAGACCCAGAAAATCCGGTATCTGGAATACCGCAATCACCACTGCGATACCGGCCGTGAAGCCAAGTACCACCGGGTAGGGAATAAATTGGATGAGCCGACCCATTCGGGTCAGCCCCATCGCGATCAGGATCATTCCGGCCATCATGGAGGCAATCAATAAGCCGCCAAGACCAAACTCCTGCACAATTGGAAACAGAATTACTACAAAGGCGGCGGTCGGTCCGGATACATTAAAACGCGAGCCGCCGGTAAGGGCGATCAATGCGCCAGCGATAATTGCGGTATACAGGCCGTGCTGGGGAGGGACGCCGGTGGCGATGGCAAGTGCCATGGATAAAGGTACCGCGACTGTGCCGATGGTCAGACCGGCCAACACATCCTTGCGCAGATCTGCCAGCCCGTAACCCTCCTTCCATGCCGCGCGCATGCCTGTGCTGATGCCGGGCAGGCTGCCGAGGAAGGATCGCAGCGACATAAATGATACCTTTTGAATGGGGACGCAAAGGAAGGGCTGCCACAGAGTAACAAAATAGCGGTCTGCCAGACAGGAATAGATTAATTCAGCTGCACATGGATAGCGCTCAGAGTGCTAATATCGAAATCAAAGAGGAGAGCTGAGCGTGTTCAATAAAGATAAATTCATTCAAGAGTGCATCGACGCAATCCCGGACGGCCAACTCGCGATACGCGAAATTGTGATGCGGGCGGTAGCCGAGTCGAATTCGATAATGGCGGCTCTCGGAGAGCCAGTGCATGCGGGGATTACGCCGTTGTACCGATCAAAAGAGTTGACCATCCTCAACTTTGCGTGGGCTCCGCATATGAGCCTGATGCCACACAATCATCAGATGTACGCGCTGATCGGTATTTACGCGGGCAGAGAAGATAATATTTTCTGGCGCAGAAAGGGCGGGCTGATTGAGGCAGCAGGTGCACGATCACTCGGCGTCGGCGACCTCGCCACGCTGGGTGAGGATGTTATCCATTCAGTGCTTAATCCTACCGGGAAGATGACTTGCGCGCTGCATGTCTATGGTGGCGATTTTTATGCACCGGATGAGCCGAGAAGTGAATGGGATCCTGAAACTCTGGATGAGCAGCGCTGGGAAGTGGAACGCGTTAAGCGTTTGTTTAAAGAAGCGGAAGATCGGTTTAACGCGGTGGACCAGCAACTCACAAAATCCGTGAAGTGAATTACTGTTTTTGGATGCTGAATCTGAGCTACTGAGCACTCTGCTGGAGACTCAGCACGCCACAGGCAATTGGCACAGTCATCTGTGCCGGAGCGCCAGGGATTGATTGCACGCTGGCGGGCAGCTCCATATTTTCGGGCACGCCGTGAATAAACACGACCCGGTTATCGAGATACAGTTCATTGTCGCCGAACATTTCTTGAAAGGCGCCGCGCAGACTATTCAAAGAAACCGATTGGTTGTAGCTGTAAGCACCCTGATCATCGGCAACAGCATAGGCCTCCGATGAAATTTCCATGCTGCCGGGGTTGTCATGAAAGGGCACCATGGTTATGCCCGCGCTGCTCTCGATTTCAATGACATCGATAATGCCGTCATTATTGGTATCCGCGTCGATGCCGGGACAACTGGCAACTGCACCATCAATAAAACCATGAATATGCTGCAGATGCATCATGCTCGCAGGAAGCCCCCGTGCATTGACTTCGATAACGAGTGTTTCGCCCTCAATACGCAGCTGCACCTCGGCGCTGGGAGAAGCCTGCAGCAGATTTACATTCATAGGCATTAAGCTGGCAGTATAAATTTCAGCAGGCTGAGGATCTCCTTCCACCACCACACGTTCGACCGCGGTAACAGGTCCCATGGGAGGCGGTTCACCGGGCAGACTGCGCTCGATCTGTGGGTCAACTACGGTTACTGTCTCATCATCTCCACATCCAGCAATTCCGAATAAGGCGATTGCTGCAAAAACAGCTGCCCGTTTGAATTGAAAACTGTCTTTCATGGCCGTTGCCTCTCAATGTTGAATGCTTTATGAAACAGAGTGGACGCATACCGAACCAGTTTCTGTGCGGTCTGGTACATTTCTAAAACCGTGCATCGCGCGCCAGCGCGCAGATACCAAACTGGACAATCCCCCGCATGGCGGATACCTTCTGTTTTTGCATGTGCATAACCGGACTGGATAATCATGAAACGACTTGCTGCTTTGATAATAATACTGATCAGCGCGATGCATGGACATCTGCTCGCGCAGATGCCCACGATCAATCTCCTCGATCACCAGTTTACCTATTCCATCATTAACACAGACGGTGATCTGCCAGACCTGGTAGCGGGCATACAGAATGACGCGATGCCCGCACTGCGTTTGTCAGGCGCAGTGCCCTTCGCCCTGTGGACACCAGCGGAAATGCCCGCTGATGCTCCCTTTGCAGGCCTTGACGCCAACCAGGTGATCCTGATGCTCGCCTGGAATCGACCAGCCACCGATCTGTTAGCGCCTCTGGAAATCCTGTTGGACACGTTACCAGGCGTAATTTCAGTATCGACCAAGGTGTATATACCCATGTATCTGACTGACGGTCTGAACGTACCCACTGGTACCGGGTTTTATGTGCATCGCGATGAGCTGTACATGCCGGACAGCGTGGATGAGGTATTTCGCCTCAGTCGGGACGCTTGGGTCACTTTCGAACCGGCCTTCGGTGTAAAGGTGGTGGGCCTGTTCCGTGAATTCCCGGAGCAGGACGGTATCGCACGCCTGAATCGCATCGCCTGGTATCCCGATTACAAGGGTTGGGAACATAGCCGGAACTTCAGTATCGACCCGGAATCCCAGCGTCGTTTTCAGGAGCGACGCCAATATCAGGTGGAAGGATCAGGAATTGCTTTCGCCACAGATCGTCTGACCCTCCCATAGTTCGGCGTTTATTTGGTGGCAGCCTATGTCATGTTGAATAAAAACGCAGCGTCGTATAGGCATAGCGAAGGCGCGATACGGCAGTAATGAAACACACCGTTGCAAAGAGTCCGGCTATCCAGGGAAAGTATTGTGGCCAGATACAAAATGCGATAAATACCGCGATGGTTTCCGTGCCTTCAGCCAGGCCATCAAGATAGTGCAGTGACTTATTCGGATAATGCATGCTTTTGATCTTATGCCGCTCTGCCATCACCGCAAAGGCCAGGAAACTGATACCGGTGCCCACAAAGGACATCATCAGAATCAGTGCCCACAAGGTGTTGACGGGCTCGGCCAGCGCAAACGCAAAGACAATGGCCTGATAGAAAAAGAAGTCCAGCGTGATGTCCAGAAAACCACCCGCATCAGTAGGGGTGCCAAGTCGCGCCAGTTCTCCGTCAATGCCATCAGAGAGACGATTAATCACAATTAACGCCAACGCAAGCCAGTACATATTCAAAATGATAAAGGGCACTGCCAGCAGGCCGATCAGAAAGCCATAGACCGTCACCTGATCAGCACTGATTCCCAGACTCCTGAACCCTTTTGCAAGCACCCGCAGCGGCGGTTTCACCAGGGGATGAAGATAGCGGTCCAGCATGATTACTCTCCTTTTACCAAATCGTATATTTCGTTATCGCCGCAATCATCAGCATCGTGGGTTACCAGAATGGTTGGAATCCGGTAACGACGTAACTCGCTGAATACCCAGTCTCGGAATTGTTCGCGCAACGTTTTATCCAGTTTATTGAACGGTTCGTCCAGCAAGATCGCTCTGGGCTCGGCCAGCAGCGTGCGCAGCAGGCTGATACGGGCGCGCTCGCCGCCGGAGAGTGTGCTGATGTCGCGGTGTTGGAATCCTTGCAAATCAGCGTGGCTTAGCGCCTGGGCAATGCGTTGTGCGCGTTGTTTTCTGTCCAGTGATGCGGGTAAGGCGAAGGCGAGGTTCTGCAGCACATTCATATGCGGAAAAAGCAGGTCATCCTGATACAGCAAACCCACCTTACGCTGCTGCGCCGGCAATTGCTCCAGCGCCGTGTCGCCCAGATGAATCGTACCCGTCATTTGAAAAGGTGGAGCCAGGTTGCCCGCGATAGCAGCCAGCAGAGTGGATTTACCACAACCGCTGGGTCCCATAATGACCAGTATCTGGCCATCCTGCACAGTCAGGCTGACTTCAGGAAATAAGGGTTCTTGTCCTTTTTCGCCACCCGTGCTGATGCCAAGTTGTTTTAGTTGGAGCATAACTCTTCCATTTTTAACGACACACTTTTTGTTGCATGCTTCATGACATGCCTGAGTGCGTGCCTTTTACTGGGTACTCACATGCCTGTTACTGCATGGCCTTGCGCTGACGGAAGCACAGATAAGGAATCAGCAGCGCGCATGAATAGATCAGCAAAGGCAGCAGCCATTGGAACAGGGAATAGACGCCGATCAGGCGCCGGTCGCCGCCGCTTGCAATAGCGACTGTCTCAGTGGTGACGGTGGGTAATCGGCCTGCGCCAATATACAGCGTCGCCAGATATTGCGAAACGCTCACGGCAAAACCGAGCGCAGCTACATAAAGCAGAGGCTTGAGCAACATCGGCCACTTAACCTGCCACAGCGCCCGCCATTCAGAGCCGCTTAAAGACGAGGCCTGGCGCAGATAGCGGTCATCGAAGCTGCGGTAAGGACCGGATAGACTTAGAAATAAATAAGGAATAACAAACACCAGATGTATCCACACCAGGCTCAACCAGTTTCCCCAGGCATTAATCTGCAGCAGCACCTGCTGAATGCCGAACAGGAAAGAAATCTGCGGAGTAATCAGCGGGATATAGATCAGCCACAGCAGGTTTATTCTGGCCTTTATGCTGCCTCTGCGTCGGCGCAAAGTAACCTCATGTTCCAGGCAGGCCACCACCAGTACCATGCCGATAAAGGCTGACGCCATCCCGGTAATCAGCGTCAACCAGAGCGGTTGATGCAACTGCTCCCAGCCACGCAACCAGAATTGCACACTGTAGGAGGAGGGCAGCGCGTCGGGAAAACTCCAGCGGAAACTGAAGCTCCATAATACCAGCACAATAAAAGCTGCAATTGTCACCATCGGCAAGGACCAGCTGAACAAGCTCATAAATCGAGAAAACGGATGGTGCAGTCGACCGCGCTGGCCCGCACTGGCGCGCCTGGCAATCCAGAGCAGACTGCCGCGTTCCAGCAGATACCAAAGCAGCAGACTGCCACTGGTCAGCAGCAACAGCAGGGTTGCGCCTGCACTGCCAGGCAGGCGCATGGAGATGTCCGGATGATTGAACAGGCGGTCAATCAACACAGCAAAACTCGGCGGCGTGTTGGGACCGACGATCAAGGCCATATCAACCACTGACAAACCATAGGCCAGCACTGCAAAAATCGGCAGGCGCAGGCGCGGCAACAATTGCGGGATCAGCACCCGCCACCAGGCAGCAGCATCACTGTAGCCCAGACTGCGACAGACATGCAGAGTGCGTTCCACCGGCATCTGACTAAGCGCGGCCAGGCCCATAAAAAGCACGAAAGGCAGCTCTTTCAAAGTCAGTATCAGCAGTAAACTGAAACCGTGGGAGTCATTGACCAGCGAGAAAAAGGCTGGCGATTCAAGACCGGTCGCCCAAGGGCTGAGCAGCTTCATTATCCAGCCCGCTGGTGCCAGCAAAGCCACCATGCCAATAGCGAATGCCGCATGCGGCACCCCCAGTAATGCGGGAAGACTTCGGCGTAACCAGCGTAATCCGCGGCTGTTCCAGCTGTAAGCCAGCAGCGCGCAACTGATCAGCAGGGACAACACCGCTGCGCCCCAGGCAGTTAATAAAGAAATTCTCAGCGCGCTTCCGGCACCGGGATAATCGAGCATCTGCTGCCAGGGCGATATGCTGAAGGCGGTAGCACCGATGTCGGGCAGATAGCCAAAGGCAGGCAGCCAGGTGCCGGTTACTCCAATTAATACCGGTAAGATAAACAGCACAGCGGTCAGCCACGGAAACAGGCTGAACATCTGCCGCAATCGACTCATTTAATTTGACTCACTGCGCGTACCGCTGCTGCCATTGCGTTTCCAGTACTCTTACCCAACTGGCATCCGGCTCAGGCAGTACCTGCGAAAGCGACTCTGGAGACGGCATGGCGGGGTGAGGCTGATGCTTATCGAATAAAGCACGTTCAGCAGCAGGCAATTTATCCAGCGCCAGCACCGTGGGGTCACCCCAGATTGCCGGATCCGCTTTTCTGGCCTGTGCCTCAGCGGAGAGCAGGAAATTGGCAGTCACTTTGGCCGCCGCAGACGCGCTGGCATTAAACGGTATCGCCAGAAAATGGGTATTACCCACCGTGCCACCGGTATGCACATAAGTGCGCACGGAGTCCGGCACCTCGCCGCTGGCAATCGCATTGGCCGCTTCGGCAGGGTTGAATGAGAACGCGATATGCAGATCGCCATCGTTGAGCATTTGCTTCAGACGCGGTCCGTCGACTGGAAACTGATTGCCACTCTGCCAGGCGACCTGATGCAGCGCATCCAGAAATTCCCAGAGCACAGCGAGTTTTTCATCAACGTTAAACTGCGCGGCCGGCTGATACAGAAAGTTCGACTCGGCACTGAGTTCAAGCAGCGCCTGCTTTAAAAAGGTAGTGCCATGAAAGTCAGGTGGTGCAGGGTAGGTGACGCGGCCAGGATTGGCGCGGGCATAGGCCAGCAGTTCTGGCATTGAACGAGGCGGATTGGCGCCATCCAAACGGGCGCTGTCATAATAAAACACCAGCTGCGCCATGCCCCAGGGCATCTCTCTGTGCTCAACTGGCGTCGAGAAATCGAGCAGAACGGTCGGTTTATTTTCTTCATCAACATACTGGTAATTGGGCAGGTCCATGGTCCAGGGGGGCAAAAGCAGATCCTGCTCGACCATCGTGCGGAAATTTTCACCGTTTAACCAGATCAGATCGACACTGCCATCGTCATCCCGGCCGGCTGCTTTTTCAGCCAGCACCCGGCTGACGATATCTCCGGTGCTGGCAACACGCACATGCGTCAGGCGAATGTCGTGGCGCTGTTGCAACTCAGCTGCAACCCAGCGCAGGTAATTATTGAGCGCATCATTGCCGCCCCAGGCGTTAAAGTACACATGCCCCCCACGGGCCTGCTCAAGCACGGATTGCCAGGCCTGGGCGGGCTCGGCGTTAGTGCCTGAGGAGTCTGAATCAGCGTGCTGGTCGCCGCTGCAGGCAGTGCTGAGGACAACACTGAAAGCAGCACCGAGAAAAGTCATCAGCCAGAACAGCCTTATCATCCGCGCGGTCATCGGCGTGCGTTTTATATTTGTTGTCCCCATGTTGTATTTACTTTAAGCGCTGGTTTGAAAACAGCCCCATGCTATAGCTTCTGGCTCCGTTGTGCGAATCCTGGTTTCCCATTAAGCGCCATCCCCAAAAGACGGGTACAACGTCATGCCGCCATCAACAAACAGCGTGGTTCCCACGACATAATCGGAGTCATCGGAAGCCAGCCAGAGCGCTGCCTTCGCGATATCTCCAGGGTCGCCAATTCGATCGTAAGGGATCAGCCTGCGCATCTTTTCCTGTGCCTGCGGATCGTCCCAGGATTTACGATTGATCTCAGTTTTGATCGCCCCTGGTGCAATTGCATTAACGCGTATTTTTTCTACAGCCAGTTCCTGCGCCATCGACTCCATCAACAGCTTGAGCCCGCCTTTTGAGGCTGCATAGTTGACCCGGCCCGCCCAGGGGATTTCCTGGTGTACTGAATTAATAAAGATGATTTTTCCCAGCGCTGGGCCGGGTGCAAAACCCGGTGCCTGCTGTGACGCCGAGTCTGTCGATGGTTGGGGTGCAGAGTTCTGTTCAGACTCCAGTGCTAAAGACCCCTGCGCTAAAGAAGCTCGCCGTCGATTCGATTGCTGGCGCCGAAAGCAACGCACCGCCGCCTGTGCACACAGAAACTGGCCGGTCAGATTAACTGCTATCACCTTATTCCAGTCATCAAGACTCATGTCAGTGAATGCCGCATCGCGCTGAATGCCAGCATTGCCGATCAACACATCAATACCGCCAAAGGCCTGCTCAGCAGCGGCGAATAACGTCTCGCAACCCTCTGCCGTCGATACGTCGGCCTGCACGGCAAGCGCTTCTCCGCCGCGGTGCCGAATATCATTGACCATGCGGTCGGCTTCGTCCTGGTCAGAAAAATAATTGATTAGAACAGCGGCACCGGCATCAGCAAAGGCGCAGGCGATTGCCTGACCAATGCCCGAACTGGCGCCGGTAATCAGTACGCGCTGTCCTCTTAACTGAGACAGCTGGGGAATCTGTGGCGTTTGGGGCATAAGTCTCCCTCGCGTTCTGGTGCACTATTTAAACCGTACAATAAACCAGACACAGTCAACTTACTGTTTGTTACAGTAGATAAGCGGCTATTTAGCCCCAAAGGACTCTCAAGAACCAAACTCTCAAGAACCAAACTCTCAAGAACCAAAC
>JBDNGQ010000094.1:0-14272 GCA_041689205.1 Pseudohongiellaceae bacterium
AAACAGAGCCTGTGAAGATTAGTGCGCATACCACCATGACACTGACGCGCATCAGGTTCGTCTTGAGATCTACCACGTTTGATTCCTCGTTTAAACAACAGTGGCTGGCATTATAGCCGTTATCAATCAGAGCGGAAGCATAGAACAAAAAATAGTCTATATCATGATGATAAAATCCATGTATCGAAGTCTGCAACAAAGTCAGGGCGCAACTATCAGGTTTATCGTCTCCTGATGAAAATAAAGCTCATCAGGATTTGACGTCACCCCATAGCCAACCAGAAAGTCCACCACGATGCTTTGTATGCCCAGCTGAGCCGCTATGGCGTCAGCCAGCACACTTATGTCCTCTGTTGCGCCAAGCACTTTGCTTACTGCTATTGGAACCAGTGCAAGTTGCGGATTATAAGTGACAAAATCGCCCGCAAAATTCTTTACCAGAATCTCTCCATCAGCCAACAGAGCCGCGACTACGATGAAGCCTGGTTGATTTTGATGCTGAGGGTCTATTGCTATTCTTGCTTCGACATTAAACAGTTGATCGGGTCTGACTCGGTTGGTGTAGGAAAGTCCATTATTAAGCGTAACCCCGCCAGAGAATACTGCATCAGAACTACCGCCCTGAAAGCTGACTTTACCACTGAGGGTGCGCAGTGTTGAACTGTCATAGTTGACGCTGAGTTGGTATGGTCCGGTATTGCTGCCGCACTTGCCAACCTCCACATAAGTATTGGCCAGAATTATATAGGAACCGGGCTGCATAACCCGCTGAATGAGTGCATTGCAGCTGCCCGCAATATCATCACTAATTTCAAGAATTCTGAGTTTGTTATCGGCAAGCACCAGCACTGAATCCATAGCTGCCGAATCCATGCTGATGGATACCCGAGCCGCTTCGGAAAGCTCAAGTGCAAAAACGTCCACGAAGCTGGTATCTGTGCCACCGGAAACCAGTTGTTGCACTCGGCAATCCCCCTGGGACAACGCTTGAGTGGTGACGCCGAAAGCAGCCTTCGACATAAAACAGTTGTTCGTTCCGCCATAGAGAAAATTGGCGCCATCAATGTCATCTTTTTGCAAGGTAAACAAGTTACCGATTGTCGGAGCCATTATCGCTGGCGCTGCCCATTCATGTCTCAGACCCATCACATGCCCGAGTTCGTGTAAGGCTACGCGCCTGAAGTCAACGCCGGCAAACTGATTGAAATTGACCGGGCCATCATAAATATCGAAATTCTGGTTTCTGTTATAAACAATATCAGCTTCGGTTATATCTGAAGTACCCAGTGAATTAGACTCGGAAAAAATCATGGTAATGGCGAGAGTAGATCCGCCAAAACTACTGCCACACACCGTACTGGTGAAATCATTACCGTTAAGTCGGTCGCTTCTGTTGCATGGATTGCGATATTCCGGATTTACAGAGAATTCAAAAACAGTGGCGTTGGACCAGGCCTCAGCAGATTCACGCAATGCCTGGCTCCAGGCTATGCCGCTTGGGGAGGTGCCAGGAATCCCGGTATAGATGGTAGTGAAGGCACCCGGCCATTTATTCCCATTTACATCAAAGGCAAAAGTCGCCGGGCCGGTGAGCATAGCAAGCGTGACCAGCGCAAAAATTCCTGCCGCTGAATGCTTAATCACGAGACTGACCCTGGTTTATTATCGAACCGCGAATAGCCGCTTTGAAACCATCCACAGTCATTGCATTAGTGAGCAAATGCATCTCCATGACAATCACGCCTTTAGCCACACCTTTGCTGAATGTACTTAGATCTGTCTCCTGCGGTGAATTGTCAATTGACTGTAAAGGTTTACGCTGCGCACTGGTTACATAGCCCACGCCATTACGGCCCTGCTCAATGATATAGCGGCCCTGGTCCCAGCCAACCAGGGGATGTACCAGATTTTCCTGCAGAGACTCTACGAAGTAAAAGCCGCTCTCGCCCTTTTGAGGTAGATCCATATCAGTTATCTGCAACTGTCGGTTGCCTACGCGGCCGCCCAGATAACGCAACTCCAGAATTGGCGATGAATAATTGCCTTTGACTGTATCCAGCACTTCAAAGCTGACATAAGTATGAATGCCGTCGGCATCCTCTCTGGCTTCTACAGCAATGACCTTACCTTCGAAAATCAGTTCGGCATTCTCAACCACGTCCGCAAAGCTTAATTCCAGCACGGTGCTGGCTTGAACGTTGAAAGCCTTGAAACTAAAGGCAAGGCTGATAAAAATCGCGAGCAATGATGATTTCGGTCTGAACAACATAGGCTTTTAATTTCTGGAAATGTCTGGTGAAAGGATAGGCAGAATAAACCCTGAGCCGCTGAGTTTCCAGCACTTGCCTTAAAAGACCGAGGTTTTACGATTTCGTTACATCTGCAGCACTGGTTTTTGTAAAGCAATCCTGTTACTCAGAGTCCGCCATGCGTCAGATACCAATCCACCGTTTTGCGCAGACCGGATTCAAACACTTCGACAGGACGGTAGCCAAGTTCAGCCATGATTTTCTCTGCATTGATCGCATAGCGGGTATCATGACCGAGACGGTCAGTGACAAACTCTACCAATGAGGCCGCCGGAATATTTCGGGCACAGGGACTGGCGCTAAACCGGGTAGCCAAACTGCGATCCTGTTGGAACAGTTTGTCGACTATTGAACACAGCAGCTTAACGGTATCGATATTAGCCCATTCATTATTACCACCAATATTATAAGTTTCCCCGAGTTGGCCCCGGTTAATAATCAGATCAATACCTCGGCAATGGTCGTCTACATACAACCAGTCGCGAATCTGCTGGCCGTCACCATAGATGGGCAGCGGTTTGCCATGAAGGATGTTAAGCAGACAAAGTGGCAACAGTTTCTCTGGAAACTGGAACGGACCGTAGTTGTTGGAGCAATTGCTGGTCGTCACTTTCAAACCATACGTGTGATGATACGCCCGTACCAGGTGATCGGAAGCTGCTTTACTGGCCGCATAGGGAGAATTAGGAGCATAGGGTGTAGTCTCAGAAAATGCAGGATCTGTGGGACTTAACGTGCCATAAACCTCATCCGTAGAAACATGATGGAAATGATGTTTCTCCCGTTTATTGCCATCAAGCCAGCAGGTTTTTGCCGCCTTCAGCAATGAATGCGTGCCAACTATATTGGTGTTTATGAATGCATCGGGGCCACTGATTGATCGATCAACATGACTCTCAGCCGCAAAATGGACAATAGTGTCGATCCGATGTTCAGTGATCAGCATTTCCATCAGGGCTTGATCGCAGATGTCACCCTGGAAAAAACTGAACCGGCTGTTATCCTGAATATCTTTCAGATTGGCCGCGTTGCCTGCATAGGTCAAGGCATCCACAACTACAATGTTGTGCTGAGGGTAGGCCAGATTCCAATAATACACAAAGTTAGTGCCGATGAAGCCAGCGCCGCCAGTAACAAGAATATTTCTCATAATTCGTGTCTTCCATGCCACATTTTTAAGTGGCGGTAATATGTGTCTGCAGCTGCGCTAATACCGCTCAGAAATTCTTCAATACATCACGCAGGGCCAATCGCCAATGCTGCTGCCCGCAGCCCAGTGCCGCCACCGTTGCCTGCTTATCCAGAACGCTGTAAATCGGTCTGCGCGCTGGCGTTGGATATGCACTGGTGGGGATCGGGTTGATTGGAATAGCAAAGTCCAACAAACCAATCAGCAATGCTTCTTCCTGAATTGCGACAGCGAAATCGTACCAGCTGGCAAGCCCGCCATCGCTGCAATGAAAAATACCGGAAATCCGCTTCTCTACTGCCGCCATAATACAGGCGCTCAATGTCAGGGTCGAACAGGGTGTTCCTATCTGATCATCAACAACGCTCAACTGATCCTGTTCCTTCATTAGACGCAGCATGGTTTTGACGAAGTTTGAACCGTACGGTGAATACAACCAGGCGGTACGGATTATGGTGCTGTGTTCGGGCAGTATTCGACGCACGGCCTGTTCGCCAGCCAGTTTACTCTGCCCGTATACGCCCAGTGGATCAGTCTTATCCGCAGGTGTGTAAGGGAGATTTTTACTGCCGTCGAATACAAAATCTGTGGACAGATGAATAAGATGGCAGCCATGAATCCGTGCGCCACGGGCAAGATTTTCCGGGCCTCCGGCGTTAATGGCAAACGCGACATCAGCATTGTTTTCTGCGGCATCTACTGCCGTGTATGCAGCGGCATTGATAATCACATCAGGCTTGATACTGGCGAGCAACTGCAGCACCGCATCAGCATCAGTGATATCCAGGTCCGCGCGGCTGACCGCAAGCAGTTCACAGCTATCCGCCAGGGCGCTGCAAATCAGGGTTTGTCCTGTCTGACCATTAGCACCTGTCAGTAAAACTTTCTTCGACATGATCAGTTCCGAAAATTTGTCACGAATACAGCGGCGCTTCGTGAAGACTCAAGCCATTACGATCTTTATCCGATAGAACTGGCACTTCACCCACTGCCAGCGGCCAGTCAATCGCAATATCGGGGTCATCCCAGCGCAAACTGTACTCATCTGCAGGTACATAATAGCCGGTGCATTTATACACCATCTCTGCACTATCACTCATCACATAAAAACCATGAGCAAACCCCGGCGGAACCCATAATTGCCGACGATTGTCCGCAGACAGCACAAGGCCCTCCCAATGACCGAAAGTCGGTGAGTTTTTACGCATATCGACAGCCACATCAAAAATTTCTCCAGCGACTACCCGCACCAGCTTTCCTTGCGGATGTTTAAGCTGGTAGTGCAGACCACGTAGAATTCCATGGCTGGATCGGCTGTGATTATCCTGCACAAAGTTAATGCCTGGCTGAATCTCATCAAACATCGATTGACGCCATGTCTCCATAAAAAAGCCACGGTGATCGCCATGAACCTTCGGCTCAATGATCAACACATCAGGGATAGCTGCTTTGATTATATTCACGAAATACTCCTAACGTTCTCGCAACAACTTCAGGAGATACTGACCGTAGCCACTTTTTTCAAGCGGTTTTGCCAATGCCCTTAACTGCTCGGCATCAATATAATTCTGGTAATACGCAATCTCTTCGGGGCAGGCAATCTTTAAACCCTGCCGCTCTTCGAGCACCCGGATAAAATTCGCGGCATCAAGCAGCGATTGAACCGTACCGGTATCCAGCCAGGCGGTGCCGCGACTGAACAATTCCACCTGAAGATCACCGCGGTTCAGATAAGCCTTATTGACATCGGTTATTTCCAGCTCTCCGCGTGCGGATGGTTTGATCGCTTTAGCGATTTCGATCACGTCATTGTCATACAGATATAAACCCGTCACCGCATAATTTGATTTAGGGTTTATCGGCTTCTCTTCCAGATCTACGGCTTTATTATTCTCATCCAGAACCACAACGCCATAACGCTCAGGATCATTGACATAATAGGCAAAAACCGTGGCACCACTTTCCTGTTTAACCGCAGCTCGCAGTTTTTCCTCCAGGGTATTGCCGTAGAAAATATTGTCACCCAGGATCAAACAAACGCTGCTGCTACCAATAAACTCTTTGCCGATCAGGAAAGCCTGCGCCAATCCATCCGGTCTGGGCTGCTCCGCATAACTCAACTCAATTCCCCAGCGCTTGCCGTCACCTAAAAGTTCTCGGTACAGCGGCAGGTCGTTCGGAGTGGTAATAATCAGAATTTCGCGGATGCCTGCCTGCATCAGGGTTGAAAGCGGATAGTAAATCATCGGCTTATCATAGACCGGCATTAACTGCTTACTTACCGTGATCGTCATTGGATGCAGGCGGGTACCGGTACCACCGGCGAGGATAATGCCTTTTGTCATACTGTGATTTCTCTATTCCATGAATGCGCAATCAGCTGATCCGTGCGCCTTAGAGTTACTTTTTCCTGTGCACAAATTGCGGCAACATCTGTGCCAGCGCCAGGGAAAACGAGTCCAACGGAGTATATCCCAGTTCGTGGGAAATTTTCTCACTCGAGAAGATATTTTGTGAGGTCAATGTCCTGTATGAACGCAGACCAGGGGCATTATCCAGACGCAATACACGGCTGAGCAATTCCATTTTCAAAGCTGCGGCATACAGCAGCCATAAAGGCACGCTCCAGCGCGGTTGAGTCTGACCAAGCGCACTGCGGATTTCCCGTTCCAGCTGATTCATGTTATAGGCTAAACCATCGGTCACCGGATAGATTTTGCCATTGGCAACTGGCGATTCCGCAGCCAGCAGAGCAGCCTGGCAGAGATCATCTACTCCCACCAGAGACAAGCGGCTGCTCAGTTCGGGCAGGGGCGGGAAGACCCCCTTGCTGATCATTCGAATCATGCTGGCAAGATTGCCCTTCATGCCAACACCATACACATTGACTGGTCGCAGACAGCATACTTCGATATCCCCGCGCTGCGCCGCATCCAGCAGCAGCTTTTCCGCTGCCCGCTTGGATTCGCCATAGACAGTGTCCGGTCTGCCGCCAGAGTCATCTGCCAGCGAGCTGCTGAAATACACAATACGGCGGACGCGTTGACGCACAGCGGCAGCAAGCAGCAGCGCTGTACCATCAACATTGGTGTGAAAAACAATGTTCCGATCAGCGTGGTTAACATGAGTAAAGGCGGCAAGATGAAACACCACGTCCATGCCTGCGCAGGCGCTTTCCAGAACTTCGGTGTCGGCCAGCGATCCTCGGTACACCGACTCATTATCCTCAAACTGCTGCTGGCTTTGACGCGATAAAACATTGATGCCATAGCCGGACTTGTGCAGATGTTTGACCAGCGTTTTGCCAATAAAGCCACTGCCCCCGGTGACCAGCGCCGATTTCCTCACCATAAACGCCATCCCCAGGTACTGTAAAAACGAATACCGGAGCGGACAATCAGACTGATATGTCGCCAGCCCTTGCGCGCAGTGTGTCCGCCCAGATGCACGATCTGCATTGTCGGAACATAAGCCAGATTGCCATTTACCGATGCCCGCAGGGACAGATCGAAATCTTCAAAATAGAGGAAGTAGCGCGGATCGAACCCTTCCAGCTCCTGCAGTTTCCGGGTACGAAATAACATGAAACAACCACTGATGATGGGTATGTCTTTTGTAGGTTGCTGTTCGGATAGATCCTGCATTTCGTAATACGCCAGACGCTGCTGAAAGCGATTGCGAGCAAGGGTCGGCAGAAAACCTCGCAGCAGCAGATCCATAACCCGCGGATAGCGCTTACACAGATACTGACGGCTGCCCTTGCCGTCGGTGACCAGTGGACTTGCTGCGCTAACCTCAGGATTTGCAGCGAGGAAGGCAAGCCCCGCCTGCAGGGTATCCGGAGCCAGTATAACGTCAGGATTCAAGACCAGATGAAAGGTAGTATGTGCGGCGGCAATCGCCATATTATGGGCAGCGCCATAGCCAATATTAGCGGGTGCCGATTGAATTGAAAGCACAATATCTGCATCTGAAGCCAGCGACTGCAATACACTCTGAAGACGGTCGGCGCTGTCATCGTTACAGATAATCTGCACAGTTGCCTGGGTTATCAGCCCTTGTTGAAGCGTTCTTTGAAGGGCTATATAGAGTGACTGCAGGGTCTGCAGTAATACCTGCAAGTCCGAGTGATAAACTACCACTGAAATGGAGAGCGCGAGCGCTGGCGATTCAGACTTTAGCACAGTGCCCAGGGCGCCTCTTTACTCGTCAATCAAACGGTCACCAAAAGGTGTTTGCACCAGTCGCTTCCCCGGTGGCACTTCACTCGGATCAATCCGGCGCCTCTGAAAACGCTGCACCTCTGCTCTGCGGTTAGCTGCATCTTCGGGGCTCTGATTGGCGGCTGCCCGCAGGGCTGCTGCAAAAGGATTCACAGACTCCTCGGCAGACCCATCCGGCTGTGACTCATCATTGTTTCTGCTTTCACCGTTGCCACCATTGGCATTGCGCTCATCATCCGCGACTGCGACCGCCACTGGCGCGGCAGTTGTCAGACTCAGCGAGCCGGCATTATCGGATGTGCAACTGACCCCTTTGTCGCTAAATTCAGTACAGCCTGCATTGGCGGGATAATCAATAGCAACGCGGCGCCCCTCGACCCCGGTTAATTGATAACCGGTATACCCCGGTATCGGGGCCCTGCCATCTGGCTGGCCTTTGACGACCACGGTTTCACCCATTCGAGTGCGCAATGTCGCCTTCCAGGAATTGCCGATACGGCTGGTCCCCACGAGGATGAACTGAGGTTCAGTTGCCGAGGTGCGGTCTTCACGATTTCTTCCCGGCTGAGGTAGCTCAGATGCTGCTGAGTTTTCAACGCCTTCGAATAGATTAAGCTCCTGAGCGAAAACCTCGGAAGCAGTTGTCAGACTCAGAATCAGAGCTGCGCCTGTCGTTCGCAGGCAGCTAAAGCATGTGCGTATCATCAGAATTAATCTCGGCTCATGTGCGGTGAATGGTCTGCCTGCGGTACAAGGACTATGACCATCAATGGTACTCTTTTATTCCATGCAGTTCAAAACGCTCGAAAACCAATCAACAACTAAAACCTACCAGAGCTCAGTGCCCGGATTCACCAGTACCGCGCAAGTAGATCAGCGGTTGCCTGTTGCAGCGATTGCGACAACGCTGGTGCCGGATAGAGGCAGAAACCTTCTGCATGACTGACCTGTTCCGGCAGGGTGAAGGTCCTGGCCTTATTCAGCGCCATTACCAGCTCCTGGTAATTATTCTGACCATTTTGACTGGCATAGACTGCCATCAGCCGCTCTTTCTCAACGCGCTGCGCGGAGATATCCACCAGCAGATTAATCGGACTTTGCACACTGATCTCGTAAGCGCAGGCAGCAGGAACAGCCACACCTGTTCCGGCAAGCAGTTGTAATGCGGCCCAGACCAGCTGCGCCGTAGCACGATGGTCAGGATGCAGCTCCAGTGTTGCCGGGAAAAAAACCGTAGCTGGCGCAATAGCTGTTATTGCATTGGCAATCTGCTCGACCAGCCGGTCACTGATAGCCAGAGTGCGATCCTGCTCCGTCCAGCACGCCAGCGTTTTAACCCCCATCAGTTTGGCAGCCTGTCGGACCTCCTGTTGACGAATTGCAACCAGATCAGCAGAGTCTCCACCCAGCGCACCATCAGTGAGCACGATAACGTGAGTTGTAAGCGATTCAGCTTTTGCCCGCAGTAAACTGCCACCCATACCGAAGCTTTCGTCATCGGCATGAGGAGCAAACACCAGCCACGGACCAGCTGGCAAAGCAGAGACTTCATAGGGGACCAGCACATGTTCCGGATTAAGCATACTCAGTCTGAGTTCCTGTGCATTGTGGACTGCGCGCGGCGCGCCTGTAAGCTGGCATTGTAGAGCTCTGTCCGTTTAATTTTTAGTTTTTTTTTGGGTTTCGTGGTTAAATCCGCAGCCATGATAGCAGCGGGTGGGCTATGGCCCACCCATCGTATGGAACTGGTATGGGAATAAGCATGTTTTTTTCGCTCCTGCGACAATGGATTCAGGCGCCTTTCAGTAATTACCGCCTCACCCACAATTTCGCGAGACAAGACTTCACCGGACAATACGCCGGCTCGTTCGGCGGGATTATCTGGCTATTCGTTACTCCCATCGTCAACATCAGCGTATATGCGTTTGTATTCAGCGTCGTCTTTCGCGCCCCGGTTCCGGAAGCGTTTGGCGATGTGCCCTTCGTCATTTTTCTGATGGTTGGCTACCTGCCCTGGTTTGCTTTTGCCGAAGCACTGGGCCGCTCAAGCAGTCTGCTGCTGGACAAGGCCCCGCTGATTACAAAAGTTATGTTCCCGGTGCAGATAATTCCTGTGGTGGGCACGCTCGTCCCTTACATGGTGCATGGTATTGGGTTGATGCTGTTCCTGCTTTATCTGGCGATCAGCGGTTATTTTTCATTTATGTGGCTATGGATGCCAGTCGTGCTGCTGCTGCAGTTCCTTTTTACCATGGGTCTTGTGGCTATACTTTCAGCGCTGTGCGTATTCCTGCGCGACATTCAGCAGATGGTGACACTGATGCTGACTGTCTGGTTCTTCATGACACCGATTATTTATCCTGTGTCTCTTATTCCGGAAGTGTATCAGCCCTGGTTGATGCTTAACCCCATGCATAATTTTGTGCAATTCTATCGTGAACTGATTTTGATGGGTGAGTTCTCAATGAGCAGCTTCCAGATAATAGTGCCTGTCTCTCTGCTTACCTATGCGTTGGGCGGCTGGGTGTTCATGCGGATCAAGCACGCGTTCGGAGATGTGTTGTAAATGCATAGTATTTCGGTAGAAAACATCCACAAGGATTTCAAGATTTATGCCCGACCGCAGGATCGACTGCGGGAATTAATCCTGCGAAAACCACAACACAAACTTTTTCATGTATTGCAGGATATTTCCTTTTCTCTGCTGGAAGGAAAAAGTCTGGGCATCATCGGTGATAACGGTGCTGGCAAATCTACTTTACTGAAGCTTTTAGTCGGCACCCTGCAGCCAACCCGTGGCAGCATTTCGATCAAAGGCCAGGTTGCTGCGCTGCTTGAACTGGGTGCAGGTTTCCATCCCGAGTTCAGCGGACGCAGGAACATCTATCTTAATGCGTCGTTGCTCGGCGTACCCGATGATGATATCGCATCACTGGAAAATGAAATCATTGAGTTCTCTGAGTTGCGCGAATTCATAGACCGGCCAGTTAAAACCTATTCCTCGGGCATGTATGTGCGCCTTGCCTTTTCAATTGCGACCATGGTGAAACCAGACGTGCTGGTCATTGATGAGGCGCTTTCGGTAGGGGATATCGCCTTCCAGAAAAAGTGTATTCATCGCATGAACGAATTCCGCGAACAGCAGAAGACCATGGTTTTTTGCAGTCATTCGATGTATCACGTGCAGGAGTTATGCGATACCGCAATCTGGCTGGAGCGTGGACGCATTCGTGCGATTGGTGACAGCGAACATATTGTCGGTCTTTATGAAGACTTCTGCAGCGGCAAGACTGGCTACCAGACTGAACCTGAGCAGGTTCATCTGGCGGATGAGCGAGAATTCAAGGATTGCCGCATTATCGCTACTCTGGTTAAAAATCTGGACGGTGACGAGATAGAAGAAGTTGATGCGCTGCAGGACATTATTGTAGAAACCACCATCGAGGTGCTGAGCGACAATATGCAGTGCAACTTTGGGTTTGCATTCATGCGCAACCTCGACGAGGTCACTTCATCTTACTTGACCACAGACCTCCGTGATATCAACAAAGGTCCGTTCCACAAAGGCGAGGTATTAACCGTACAAATCAGAATCGATGCCATACCAATGCGGGTTGGTGCTTTTTATGTGCTGGGTGGTGTTGCCGATAAGACTGGTTTGCTGTGGTATGAAACCAAACTCAGCAAATTAATCACAGTCAAACCTAATAAAGGCGTTGGACCGCTGATCATGCGGGCAGGCTGGACAGTAAGCCAGGGCTGAGCGCAGCTTTCTAAAGTCGAGCCGGAGCTGTGTCTGGCAAACGGCCATAAGGGTCTACCTTGTAAACGCGACCCCGGCTGTTGGGCGATCTTACCTCGATAATCTGCATATACGCCTGAGTGACCAGGTCGGTACTTTCAGAAAAATCTACCAGCTCTAATTCACTTTCTTCCAGTTCGATTTTTGGATACGCGTAAATCGAATAAATACTGGAGGTATTGTTCCCAATCCAGCTGGACAGTTCCACCATCTGCTCCAGAGGTATCAGTTCGCCGACTTCATTTTTGTTGCGCAGATCTTTTACTTCCCGATAGGCAATGATCACTTCAATAAGCTCATCATTGAGCCCTGGTAATAGTTGCATGGCTTCGCGTGTCGCCAGATTCAGATTCACGGTTCGCCCGGTTCCATAAATTGTGAATGCCGCATCCAGATTCACTTCCTTAAACAGCTCATCAAAACCGCGTATTAACCGCAACTCTTCAACAGTTTCCAGTTCGGGATTATTGCGCGGTGTATACGGAGGGTCCAGGCTCAGATAGTACTCATCCTCCGCACCCTGTAAGCCTGGCAAAACGTTAAGATCAGTCCAGTCTGTCCAGGCGGCCAGTAATTCCTGGACCTGTTGCGGATCGGGACGGTCACCCAGCTGATGTTCTATAAGCAGTTGCATTTCCTGTCGCGGAATCCTGTTCAGATTGATTTTGCCGGCATGATCATAAATGCGCACCACGACATTCTCACCAGTTTCATAATTGAGTCGCAGCGGTTGCCCATTAAAACGATAGGCGGGAATGCGAAACGCCCCATCCTCATCTGTCTCCGCGATATCACCCACTGGCAACGGCATCCGCTCCAGCATTAACTCCATCTCTGCACTGTTGACTGCCGACATCACCGCCGCCAGGTCATTGCTGCCGGCCTTATTATGGAATGCAGTTTTAGCCGAAAGCTGCACCTTGCTGGCCAGCACGGTGACCAGAATCGTCAATAGCACTGAAGTCCATAGCACAATAATAATCACTGCACCCCGCTGCCTGTTTATCATGCTCTTCATGGCGATGGCCCCAAACGAAATACCGGCTGAATTGATGCATTATTCGGACGTAAAGAGTGATGTTGGTTCGCATACACGCCGGCCACAATATCGAGAGGCTGCCTGCGATCATCGCTTTCAATCGGTGTTAATAATACATGGACGGCCAACGGCAGTTGCATCTGATCAGCTCCGTCCCATTCAAATTCCCAGCGCCTGTTCAGCTCAGTTTCCTCATAGAGGTAACTGAATTGTGCAGTGTAGTGCTCCAATAACAGCAGTGGCTCGGTTTCGCTGAGTCGGGTTCCGGGATAATCAGTGAGCGCAGGAGCAAGCTGCAGGTATACGCCTTCGTCACGCACTGAATAGAGACGCCAGGCGATCAGACTGGTGCCACGCTGCGGGGAGACTGTCGATACCCAGCCGATGCTGTCTGCAGCACCTTCAAAGTAAACGAAGCGCCCGAGAGATTCAGTATCACGATAACTGTGAGGGAAGGCGCCCTGCAGCGCCCGCTCGATCTGCAGAATAGCAATGGTTTCATCAAGCGTGGCATCCAGAGCGGCGGCGTTATTATCCCAGTCTCTCACCACACTGTAGACGCCACCACTGAGCATACCCAACAGCAGCGCTGTCAGCGCCAGAGCCAGCATCAGCTCAATCAGGGTGAAGCCCTGCTGCCGGGTATGCCAGTGTGACAAGCTGATCTCCTGATCAGCGGGGCAGGCTGAACCTGACCCAGCGGTTGCCGTTGATGATTTCATCGGTTTCGTCATTAATGACTTCATAAGTTTGCAGTGAGTAAATACTGGGCTGAGTCTGGCGCAGAGGAGGGGTCAGCAGATCAACGCTACGTATCTGGTAAGCGTTATCAACCAGTATTGCATCGACAGACCCATAGTCGTCTTCAAGCAGTGCGAAATTAATCTGTGCTCGAACTTCGGTTGCGCTTTGCAGACTTTGTTCAGATTTCCAGGCCAGTTGCTTGCTGCCTCCAGCCAGAGCAAACAATCCGCCCAGCACAAAACCAGTAATCGCCAGAGCGACGATCACTTCCAGTAAGGTAAAACCGCGTTGTTGTCTGGCAGGTTCAATTCGCATTTAATTCTGTACTTACCCGTCCGGAAAAAGGATCAATATGCAGCACCGCCAGCCGGTCACCCTGGCGCAAGGTAAGCTGACCCCCGGTGCTGCCGCCCTCAGGATAAAATATGATCTCCACCGTGTCCTCAACTTCAACAAGTTGACTGGTACTGTCCCGGTACTCCACGGCGATACCCTGACTCATCCAACTACCTGTGCTTGCTGATCGAGGAGCAGCCGAGTCAGTCTCAGAACCATCCTCAGCGATATGGAAAACAGCTTTACCTGGCATTCCTTTTACCACTGCAATCCGGCGTGCATAGTTGAGCAGTGCAGTGGCCTCTCTGACCTGAGCGTTAAAGTTGCGGGATTCCAGTCCGCCGAGGTTGGGCACAATCAGCACACTGGCCAGCCCCAGAATCAGCAATACCAGGATTAATTCCAGCAGGGTAAAGCCAGTGGCGTTTTCAACCGGGTATCTAGTTACCGATATCGGCATCATTTTCTTCACCGCCAGGGCTGCCGTCCGCACCGTAGGAAATGAGCGTGTATTGACTGCCGGTTGAGGTGTAATAATAGTCGTTGCCCCAGGGATCTTTGGGCACCGCATTGCGGATATAGGGCCCATCCCAGGTGGAACGGCCGGTAGTATTAGTCATTAAACCCTCC
>JBDNGQ010000095.1:0-1219 GCA_041689205.1 Pseudohongiellaceae bacterium
CGCAAAGGCGAAGACCATCAATAAATACCTGGGCAAGGAATTCATTGTCAAATCCAGTGTTGGTCACATTCGGGATCTGCCCACCAGCGGAAACGGTGTTGGCACAGACCCGGCCGAGCGTGCGAAAGCAGCCGCCCTTACTCGCAAAATGGGTGATGAAGAAAAAACTGCTCATAAACGTAAAAAGGCACATGAGCAGCTGATCAGTCGTATGGGGGTTGACCCGGAGCATGGCTGGAAGGCGCGCTACGAGATTCTGCCGGGCAAAGAAAAAGTTGTCTCAGAACTCAAACGTCTGGCCAAAGATGCTGACACTATCTATCTCGCAACCGACCTTGACCGCGAAGGGGAGGCCATCGCCTGGCACTTGAAAGAGTCTATCGGTGGGGATGAGAGCCGTTACAAGCGTGTGGTGTTCAACGAAATCACTAAAAAAGCCATTAATGAAGCGTTTTCACATCCCGGCACGCTCGACATGAAATATGTTGAAGCACAGCAGGCGCGCCGCTTTCTTGATCGCGTGGTGGGTTTCATGGTGTCGCCATTACTGTGGGCAAAAGTAGCCCGGGGTTTGTCGGCGGGGCGGGTGCAATCGGTTGCGGTGCGCTTGATTGTTGAGCGCGAACGGGAAATCCGTGCTTTCGTCCCAGAGGAATTCTGGGAATTGTTTGCCGATGTAAAAACTACGAAAAAGGCCCAATTGCGGCTGCAGGTTGTTAAAGATGGCGATCAGAATTTCCGTCCCGACAATCGAGAAGATACCGAACGCGCGCAGGCAAGACTAAAAGATGCGCGGTTTGAAGTCAGCCGGCGCGACGACAAACCGACCACATCTAAACCAAAACCGCCACTGATTACCTCAACCCTGCAACAGGCTGCCAGTACGCGCCTCGGCTTTGGCGTGAAGAAGACCATGATGATGGCGCAGCGCCTGTATGAAGCAGGTTACATCACCTATATGCGTACCGATTCAACACATTTGAGCGACGATGCGGTGCAGATGTGCCGCGACTTTATCCTGACAAAATTTGGCAAAAAATATCTACCTGAGGAGCCTGTTCGGTACAGCTCCAAAGCCGGTGCGCAGGAAGCGCATGAGGCGATTCGTCCTACCGACGTAGCTACGTCTGCGGATAAATTGCAGGGCATGGAACGGGATGCTGAGCGTTTATACACTTTGATCTGGCAGAGCTTTGTGGCATGTCAGATGCCACCCGCA